>CAYGTD010000045.1:0-16815 GCA_964352725.1 uncultured Roseivirgaceae bacterium | reverse complement strand
CAAGAATATCATTTTATGAAAAAATCAAAATATGTTATGCATGCAGAGTATTTTTCGTATATTTGTTATGCATGCAGAGTATATTCTGCCATCATTAATAAGAAACAAGTAATTACATGGAAGCTATTGCAGAAAAAGAAGCCTTAAAAGGGGGCGAATTTTTAGTTAAAGAAACGAAGGCAGAGGATATCTTCATCCCAGAGGAGTTCTCAGAAGAGCAAAAAATGATGGCATCAGCCACATTGGATTTTGTAGATAAAGAAATTATGCCATTAACTGATCGGATTGAGAGTCTGGAAGAAGGGGTAATGGCAGGCGTAATGACCAAAGCCGGTGAGCTTGGTTTATTAGGAGTTAATGTCCCAGAAGAATATGGTGGACTTGGAATGAGTTTTACTACAGGAATGCTTATAGCAGATATTGTTGCTTCTGCAGGCTCTTTCACTACTGCCTATGGAGCACACACAGGAATTGGCACTCTTCCTATCCTTTACTACGGTACGGAGGAGCAGAAACAAAAATATCTTCCAAGACTTGCCAGTGGTGAATGGAAAGCTTGCTATTGTCTAACCGAGCCAGATGCAGGTTCTGATGCTAATTCCGGAAAAACCAAGGCAAAGCTTTCAGAAGATGGTAAGCATTATTTGATCACTGGTCAGAAGATGTGGATATCAAATGCAGGTTTTGCTGATCTACTGATTGTTTTTGCAAAAATTGATGACGATAAGAAATTGACTGCATTCATTGCAGAACGTTCTTACGAAGGAATTACAATGAATGATGAGGAGAAAAAACTCGGAATCAAAGGATCATCTACTCGTCAAGTATTTTTCAATGACATGAAAGTGCCAGTTGAAAACATGCTCTCTGAAAGAGAAAATGGTTTCAAAATAGCTGTAAACGTTCTCAACGTTGGCAGAATTAAATTAGGATGTGGAGCGATTAATGGTTGTAAAGATGTAGCCACTAAGTCAACGCAATATGCTAATGAAAGAAAGCAGTTTGGCGTTTCTATTTCAAGTTTTGGAGCCATCAAGCAAAAGCTTGCTAATATGGCCACACGGACTTATGCCGCTGAATCAGCATCGTATAGAGCAGGTATGAACATTGAAGACATGATTGCCAAGTTTGAAGCTGAAGGCATGGATAAGAGTCAAGCAAAACTTAAAGGCGTAGAGCAATACGCAATTGAGTGCGCTATCATTAAGATTTTAGGATCTGAAGTGCTTAGCTATATTGTGGATGAAGGAGTTCAAGTATATGGAGGTATGGGATTCTCAGAAGAAGCGCCTATGGCCAGAGCTTATAGAGACGCTCGTATTACTAGGATATATGAGGGGACTAATGAAATCAATAGAATGCTTCTCGTAGGAATGATGTTTAAGCAAGCTATGAAAGGCGAAATTGATTTAATGGGACCTGCTATGGCAGTTGGAAAAGAACTGACTGGAGTGCCTTCATTTGAAACCCCAGACTTATCAGCTCCACTAGCAAAGGAAAAAGAGGTTATTAAAAACCTGAAAAAATCAATTTTAATGGCTGCCGGTAAAGCCGCTGAGAAGTTTGGTCCGAAGTTGGATCACGAGCAAGAAGTCCTAATGAATTTAGCCGATATGATTATTGAGCTATATGCTGCAGAATCTACAATCCTTAGAACAGAAAAATTGATGTCTCTTTATGGAGATGAAGGAAGCAAGCTTTACCAAAATATGACAAAATTGTATTTGTATGAAGCTGTTACTAAAATTAAAAATGCTGGAGATGAAGCCGTTGCATGTTTCGCTGAAGGTGATGAATTAAGAGTCCTTTTGATGGGAATGAAGCGATTCACAAAAATGGATCCAGTAAATACAAAAGAGCTAAGACAAGGGATTGCTGATATAATGATTGAAGAGAATAAATTCCCATATTCACTTTACAACTAGAATCTTAAAATTCTTACATGTTTTAAAACCGACCATTGGTCGGTTTTTTTGTTTATTTAGTTGTTTTCAGTTGAATTAAAAATAGCTTTGCGGAAGCAAAACACCCCAAAATGGAACCTTTAAGTAAAAAATTCACAACCAAAGAGAAAGCACTTCAATTAAATCTTGATAGATGCATTTATGGAACCATAGCAGAAATTGGTGGTGGTCAAGAGGTTGCAGGGTACTTTTTTAAGGCAGGAGCTGCTTCAGGGACTATTGCGAAGACCATGTCTGCTTATGATATGACCTTTAGTGACGCGATCTATGGAAAGTGTGATAGATATGTTTCCAAAGAAAAACTAGAGAGAATGCTTGATAGAGAATACTCTCTTCTTGACCAGCGTCTGGAACATCGAGCAAAGAAAAGTAACTTTTTTGCTTATGCAAATACCGTAGAAGTCATCAACTATGACAGAAGCAATATTGGTCATGGATGGATGGGAATTCGATTTCAAAAACATTCGAACGCTGCACCCAATGATTGCATCATTCATGTAAGCTTGAAAGATAGGGATGCTGAATGGCAGCAACAAGTATTAGGTATAGTAGGGGTTAATTTGATTCATTCTTGCTATACATATAACACAGCAGAAGAAATAATTGATTCACTCGTTGATAACGTACGGAAGGATCGACTTGAAATAGATATGTTTAGTATTTCTGGTCCTGACTTTCCTCATGTTGACAATAGATTGATGACTTTGAAGTTAGTAAGAAATGGACTAACCAAAGCCGCTATGTTCGGCCCAGATAAACAGGTAATTCTTCCAGCAGAAATACTTTACAGAAAAAACACCATCGTAATGAGGGGTCGTTTTAAGCCTGTTACACATGTAAATGTTGACATGATGATAACTGGTATGCGGGCTTTTAAGAAAGATGTAACCAATTCTAAGGATATTCTATCATTAGTTGAAATTACGTTGAAAGACCTAACCCT
Organism: uncultured Roseivirgaceae bacterium; assembly: GCA_964352725.1. Lineage (GTDB taxonomy): Bacteria > Bacteroidota > Bacteroidia > Cytophagales > Cyclobacteriaceae > Ekhidna. The sequence continues at coordinate 13,908 of CAYGTD010000045.1, read as the reverse complement.
TGCAGGAAAGCTAGATGAACAAGACTACTTAGATAGAGTAGATCTTCTTTGTTCACTTGGTCAAAATGTAATGATTTCTAACTACCAAGAACACTATAAATTGGCCAGTTATTTATCACAGTTCATAAAAGATAAGACGCTTGGAATTATCTTGGGATTAAACAACCTCAATCAAATATTTGATGAGTCTTACTATCAAAATTTAGATGGTGGTCTTTTAGAATCATTTGCAAGACTATTTGGAAGCAACGTAAAGTTGTTCGTATACCCAACTATAGATTTGGAAACTGGAAAAATCAAAACCGGTCTTGATTTTCAGCCAGCAGCTCACCTAAAAAATCTTTACAACTACTTTGTAGAAAATCATAAAGTAACTAGTATTCCAGATGCTAAAACAAGCAATCTTCATATCATTTCTGATAATGTGTTGAAAATGATAGAAAATGGTGAGGAAGGATGGGAAAAAATGGTCCCTAACAGAGTTGCTGAAGCAATAAAGTCCAATCATTTGTTCAATTTTCCATACGAAACCCCGAAGGAAGCGGTGGATGAAGAAGACTTTGACATCAGCCCATCAAAATAAGGGTTTTTTACTACCCCCCTTTTACTATATTTGACGGCTTAACCTAAAAAATAGAAAGTATTATGAGTGCAAGGGGAAATTTTTCCAGCAGACTTGGTTTCATTTTAGCCGCCGCAGGATCAGCTGTAGGGCTTGGTAATATTTGGAAATTCCCGTTCGAAGTTGCTGATGGTGGTGGCGCTGCTTTTGTACTTATATATCTGCTTTTTGCTTTCGTACTATGTTTTCCAGTAATGGTAACAGAAGTTGCTATTGGTAGAAAAACTGAAAAAAATCCAATCGGTGCATTTAACTCACTTGGGTTCAGAAGGTGGAATATCATTGGCAAGTTTGGAATACTCTGTGGAATCCTTATTCTTTCCTTTTATAATGTGGTAGCAGGATGGGCTTTTGGTTATTTCCTAGAAATGATCATGGGCAATTTTGGTATTGGTGAAAACTTTGGAGCTTTTACATCTGATGTAATAAAAGTTTTAGGATATGCCATTGTATTCATGCTTTCAACCGCATATATCGTTTCCAAAGGTGTTTCTGGAGGTATTGAGAAATTAGCAAAAATCCTAATGCCTACTCTTATTATTATGATTTTGTCATTGGTTATCTACTCATTCACATTGCCAAATGCAATGGAAGGAGTAAAATACTATTTGGTACCAGATTTATCAAAATTAACGAATGTTAATACCATTGGAGGGGCTTTACGACAAGCGTTTTTCTCATTATCATTAGGAATGGGAGCCCTCATCACCTATGGCTCTTATTTATCCAAAAAAGAAAATATCGTTACATCGTCTGCCTTAATTACTTTATTCGATGTTGGTATAGCATTCATTGCGGGGCTTATGATGTTCCCACTTGTAGCTTACAACCTAGGCGGGGACATGAGTGATGTGCAAGGAGGTGCTGGTTTGATATTTGTCACTTTGCCAGGAGTTTTCGAAACGTTGGGACCAACATTGGGTGTTGTTGTGGGAGGATTCTTCTTTCTATTGCTATCATTTGCAGCACTTACATCAACAGTTTCACTTTTGGAGGTTCCTGTGTCTTATGTGGTAGATGAACACAAAGTCTCTCGTAATAAAGCAGTAATCATCATGTCCATAATTATTTTCCTTATTGGACTACCCTCATTAGTTGGAAATGGATACAGTGATTTCTTTAGTAATTACTTTGTACTTCCTGGCGGATCAACAGACTTCATGACACTCGTTGGATACATTACTGATGTTCTACTCATGTTTGGAGGATTCCTTATTGTAACTTTCGCTGCTTATGTTTGGAAAACGGAGAATCTCTCTGCTGAGATATCTCAAGGATATGAAGGATACGACAAGAGCTTCGTGAAGAAATTTCTGAACGTCTGTATCTCATATTTATGTCCAGTATTGCTTTTCCTACTATTTCTAATGGTCGTATTCAACAACTTCTTTGGTATCAACCTAATTGGAGGATAATTATTCCTTCATAAAAGTTCCTGGAAATTTGTCATCAAAATAGATAACATACTGTCCTTTTCGAAGGACAGTTACATCTATTTCAGATCCAGCCCCTTCTAGCACAATTTCGCTCCCAGCATTGTATATTTTGTAGGAAGCTGGACGAGAAAGATAAAGCCTTGTCTTTGCAGATTTTGGTTTAAACTCGACTGGCTCGGGGTAATAATCATAATCTACTTCCCATGAATATAAGTAGCCCGATCTGCTCCCTCTGGGAAAGTTATATTTAATTCGAAACTGATTTGCTCCATCTTCGAGTCTTGGGAAAATGCTGTAAGAAGTACCTTCATATATTCCTTTTGCTTCTATTATTTCTCTTTGAATCCAATAAATGCCATCCAGCCGCTCTATTTCAAAACTACCAACACCTCTCTCCCCTTTTGTCGACCAAGTCAACGCACTGTCAGCAATTGTGACTTCAGTAAATCTAAAAATAGTATGAAAAAGGATGGCCTCTGGATTAATAATGGTTGGTAAGCAAACAGTGTCTTTGTGCTGTATTCTTAAAGTTATAGGTGTGAATAAATCCACATTTTCAAAGTCTAGCTTAATTGCGCTGAGCTTATAATTAATGTCTAAGGGAGTCTTATTGATATAGATTTTATCAATACAATAACTTCTGGTTTTGGGATTAAATGGATTTTGAATAAAAAGCGTTTTTCCTTGATAGACGCCTGTCAAGTTTGTTTCAAGCAATTGCACTTGAGACAGACCTGAAAAACTTAAAAATAGTAGAAATAAAAAACTTACTTTTTTCATTCTCAACATCAATATCTCCATCAATTATAAGGCAAACATGAGGCCTAATACACTAAAATACTACCAATAATTTCGATGAGTACATAAAAAAGTACAATGAACACTTCGTTAATTGAATTAATTCAAGATAGTTTATTACTATTTTTACGAAACAGTTTTACTTGAATTCACTACAACAGTAATACTTATGAATGATACGCTTCTTATTTGGTTTAATCCAGATCACGATTTATATGAAATTGGTGCTACCAATGATTTCCAATCAAGCTTATCATTGAGTCCAAATGCTGATAGGTTTGAGGCGTTGTATGAATTTACCAATGAAACTAAAAAGGTTGCCCAAAAAGTTTTATCTAAACTAAATCTAGCTAGAGTTAATTCTGTCTCCTTGAATTACTAACCTTCTTAATTGTAAATTAGCCACTATGAAAAAGTGGCTTTTTCTTTTCACTATAATATCTATTCTTGGCTGCAGCCAAAAAGTCATCTCCTATTTAGATAATGATGCTAGGTTCGAGCAATTTGAGTCGTTCAGAATTGTTTCAGTAAAACTAGAAGGAAGAAAAGTTGCTCCTGAGAGTAATCAAATTTTTGAGGAAATTAAAGCTCAAATAATAAATCAAATGCTTGTTAGGTCCTATGAGCAATCAAACATTACTCCTGATTTGACTTTAAGATATGAATTGAGCTCATCCAGTAGATCGGAGCAGAATAATAATAACAATGCATTTAATAATACAATTGGATTCCCTGGCTATAACGGTATTAGTTCAAGAACAATACATGAGTCAATACTGATACTAGAACTTTACAATTCAAACAAGAAGCTAGTTTGGCAAGGAAGTTATGATTTGAAGCAACAGAGAAAAGAAGACAAAACATCCAAAGTGATTCAAAATGCTATCGAACAAATCTTCACAACCTATCCTTATGAGGCAGGCAGTCGTAAAATCAATCCAGAACTAACCATTACCAAACGAAAAAAGAATGACTGATTACGGATTTTGGTCCCTTATTCCACCTGTATTAGCCATTGGCTTAGCCATAAAAACCAAACAGGTTGTCTTCTCATTAAGTCTTGGAATATTCATTGGCTATCTTATCATGGCTGGAGGTAATATTTTTGATGGATTTCTTTCTACTGTGGGTGCTATGGTGGATGTTTTTCAAAGCAAAGGAAATACAAGAACCATCGTCTTGACACTCATTATAGGTGCGATGATTCAGCTCATTAAATACTCTGGAGGCATTAATGGATTTATTGGATGGGTGCAAAAAAAGCTAGAAAATCAATCCAATTTTAAAGGCAAATTAATGGCCTCATCCGCCCTTACAGGTTTTCTGATTTTCGTGGAATCCAACATATCGATATTAACAGTAGGAACCATATTTCGACCTTTATTCGATAAGCACAATATCCCACGAGAAAAACTAGCCTATTTAGCCGATTCTAGCTCAGCCCCTTCTTGTGTCCTTTTTCCATTGAATGCATGGGGAGCGTATGTCATGGGTCTTTTATTAATTTATGAGAATGTTGACCCATTCAAGACGTTAGTTTATGCCATTCCATTTAATTTTTACGCCATTCTTACGCTGATTTTTGTTTTTTGGCTTTCTTTCTCTGGGAAAGATTTTGGCGAAATGAAAAAGGTAGTAGATAGAAAAGTATCTGATATTGAGAATGAACCAGAAGAGGAAAATAGAACAAGCAGTCCATTCAATATGATTTTCCCAATCGCTATTATGGTGCTAACCATGCCGTTTTTTCTCGTAAACTCAGGATGGGATGCAAATTTCGCCGGCACTTTAGGAGATAAAGTTTGGAACAGCATTGGCAATGGTTCTGGATCTGAAGCGGTCTTAAATGCTTGTTTTCTTGGATTTATAAGCGCCGCAATATTATACGCCTTTCAAAAAATGCTCACCATCAAGACTTTTATAGATCAGTCATTTAAAGGGATGAATGATATGCTCATCATGGCCATATTAATGGTTTTGGCTTTCGCCATAGGGAATCTTTGCAATGAATTAGGAACAGGAATCTATGTGTCCAGAGTTACTCAATCATGGCTAATTCCTGAAATAGCACCAGCTTTGATTTTTATAGTGAGTGCTTTTATTGCATTTGCGACAGGTACATCTTGGGGGACTTTCGCTATCATGATCTCGATTGCTGTTCCGCTGAGTACCTCCGTAGAGGCCAATTTGTATTTAATGATTGCTGCGGTTCTTGGCGGTGGAGTTTTTGGAGACCACTGCTCTCCTATTTCAGATACTACCCTCATTGCCTCAGTAGCGTCTGGTTGTGATCATATTGATCATGTCCGAACCCAATTGCCTTATGCGCTATTTACAGGCGGACTGACAGTGGTTTTATATTTAGTAGCTGGATTTATTTTTTAACGATCAAATTAATTGCAATAATCTCTTAAAGCACCTTTAGCCTCCGTAATGTCAAGGTTATCTGCTTTTTTGAAATCTTCGCAAGCAGATCTCAATTTCTTTTGGCTCACCTTGATTGCTCCACGGTAGAGGTATGCTTCTCCAAATTCTTTGTTGACGCTAATTGCATTATTATATGCTTCTAACGCTTGCTCAAAATATCCTAACTGATGTGAAGCTCTAGCGGAAAGAAAGTGTGCTTGAGCTACGTTAGGGTTTTCTTTGATTGCTTTACCTGCATAAGAAGCTGCTCTATTAAAATTTCGTTCTTCATAAGCGATTTTTGATAAACTCATGTAAGCATTGATATTTTTAGGATCCATCTTAACAATTGCGTTCAAGTCATCCTTCGCATTTTGAAACTGCTTCAATTCCTCATACGATCTAGCTCTATTATAAATGCTTTGAACATGAGATGGATGAGTAGACAAATAATCAGTATATGCCTCAACTGCTTCCTTGTATTTGCCTTTTTCATAAAAGACATCTCCTGGATTGGAGGAAGGCGAAGAACAACCAATAATGAATACTAAAAGAACTAATAAAGCGTGTTTCATTGATTTTATAATAAAGGGCGCAAAGCTACCCCTAATCAACAAAATCAGTGCCTAAAATTAATTATTTGTAGAATGTAATCTAAACCGAAACGTTATTCTCTCTAAGTGCTTCATTTAAAGAGGTTTTCTTATCAGTGCTTGGCTTTCTCTGACCAATAATCAATGCACATGGCACTTGATAAGTACCCGCAGCAAATTCTTTTGGAATCGTTCCAGGTATTACAACCGAACGTTCAGGAACATATCCTTTGTATTCCTTAGGTTCAATTCCTGTTACATCTATTATTTTAGAGCTTGCCGTCAATACCACATTTGCTCCCAAAACAGCTTCTTTCCCAATTCTTACACCCTCTACAACAATACACCTCGAACCAATAAAGGCATTATCCTCAATAATGACAGGTGCAGCTTGCACTGGCTCTAAGACTCCTCCTATTCCCACGCCTCCACTCAAGTGAACGTTTTTACCAATTTGAGCACAACTACCCACAGTAGCCCAAGTATCTACCATAGTGCCTTCATCAACATACGCTCCAATATTCACATAGCTTGGCATTAAAATAGTACCTCTACTTATATAGGCTCCATATCTTGCAATTGCATGGGGCACCACACGTATCCCCAATTTATCATAGCCAGACTTAAGTTTAATTTTATCATGAAACTGAAAAGGCCCTACTTCTATGAGCTGCATTTTCATCAAAGGAAAATACATAATCACCGCTTTTTTTAACCAATCATTTACTATCCATTCACCATCTTTTGGTTCTGCGATTCTTCTTTTGCCGTTATCAAGCTCTTCGACAATTGTCTTAATAGCCACTGCAACATCTTTGCGTTCAATTAACGAACGATCATTCCAAGCTTCCTCTATTAGGTTTTTTAATTCCATCTAATAATTAATATTTACAGTTCTATGATAAAACGAATTGTGATCGCATCTGTGTTGAAACCCGTTGACGATGTACGGGCTTATGAGAAGATTGCACAATCAATTGCGAAAACAAATAAATATCATGTTAATATCATAGGAAATGGAGGGAAAATAAATACTGAGGACAAAAGAATTTCCTCTCATTCTCATTTTATTGATAGCAATTCAGTACTAAATAGACTAATAATTAGAGCGCAAATTTTATTCAAAATACTAAGTCAAAGACCCCACCTATTAATCATCACAACTCATGAGCTACTCAATGTAGCGTTACTAATAAAACTGCTAATTGGATGTAAAATCATATATGATGTTCAGGAAAATCATTTAGCCAATATTAAACACATCAACCCTACATGGATTAAAAGAATCTATAGCAAAGTGATCAAATTGAAAGAGTCAACGAGCCGTCTATTTATTTCTCAATATTGGTTAGCGGAAGCGTGTTACAAAGACGAATTATCTTTTGTGAAAAACAGGTTTTTAATTCTTGAAAACAAAGCGAAGAATGAGTCTAAAATCAGAGAGAATAGTGATGGAATAACGTTGCTGTTTTCAGGCACTATTTCAAATTATAGTGGAGTGAAAAATGCGATACATATTTTGGAAAAAATTCAAGAAAAACAACCATCAGCATCTTTGAAAATCATTGGACAAATTCATGATGAAAAACTAGAAAATCAATTAGTAGAAATTCAAGAGTCTGTTCCAAATATTGAGCTGAATATTTCGAAAAATCCTATTCCCCACTCAGCTATTATTGACTCTATTTTTGAATCTAATTATGGAATAATTGGTTACGAAATCAATGACGTAAATAAAGAAAAAATACCCACTAAGCTGTACGAATATTCGAGATATCAGCTTCCATTTTTTGTATTAGAAAAAACAAAATGGTCAGAAATCGGCGGTCGACTTGGAGGTGCTATTCCAGTGAATTTCTCATCATTAGTTAGCGAAGAAATTCTTATTATGATGGAAAATACAAACAAACTATTTTCAAATAGGTATCCTAATGAAGAAACATGGGAGTATGAATCTAAGAAAATGATTGATTTTATTGATACTTTAATCTAGTTAAGCTTTTTACACTGATTTACAGCGTTTTATATATTCAATAAATTTATAATCTAAAAATATTTTTAGATTAGTCTAAAATAAATTGTAGCTTTGAAGTATGAATTCAGAGCTTAGTTTCACTGAAGAGAATTATCTCAAAGCAATGTATCACCTTTCACAAGGTGGTTCTGAAAGTGTCAATACAAATTCTCTTTCTGAAAGCATGAGTACCACGCCTGCATCTGTCAATGACATGGTGAAAAGACTCTCACAAAAAAAACTCATTAGTCATAAAAAATATAAAGGCGCTACTCTCCTTCCTTCAGGAAAAAAAACAGCATTACATGTTATTCGCAAGCATCGATTATGGGAAGTATTTTTAGTAGAAAAACTCAACCTTAAATGGGATGAAGTTCATGAAATTGCTGAACAGCTTGAGCACATTAAATCACCTATTTTAATAAAGAAATTAGATGAGTTTTTAGGTCACCCTACAATGGATCCACATGGCGATCCAATACCTGATGAAGATGGTGTTATGAAAGAGACAAAAAGAGCTTCCATTTGCGAAGTTGAAATAGGATCATTGGGTATAGTGGTTGCGGTCAATAGTGACGACACACTCCTACTTCAGCATCTTGATCAAATTGGCATACAATTAGGTTCACGAATAGAGCTGAAATCCCGAATGGAATTTGATGGCTCGGTCAATATTTCAATTGACAACATGAAAGACCAATTTCTTTCTAAACATGTAGCCGAAAACTTAATGATCACCTTAATCGAAAATTGAAATGAAAAATCTTTTCCTTCTACTTATCGTCATTGTTTTTTCTTCATGCTCAAGTAATAAAAAGGAATCTAGGACAAAACCTCACGTAGTTGCCACGACCGGAATGCTCTATGATGCCGTGATTAATATCGGTGGTGATAGTATCACTGCAGAAGCGATTATGGGACCTGGTGTAGATCCACATCTTTATAAAGCGACCCAAGGAGATTTAGCAAAATTCAAAGACGCTGACATCATCGTTTTCAATGGTATTCTACTGGAAGGAAAAATGAGTGAAATCCTCCAGCAACTAGGCAAACAAAAACCTGTAGTAGCTGCTGCAGAATCCGTTCCGAAAGACATGCTTCTTTCTGCAGTTGGATACCAAGATGCATATGATCCACATGTATGGTTTGACGTGAAAAGATGGAAGTACGCTGTGAAGGAAATAGCTAATACCCTCCGTGAACAAGACAGTGTAAACACAACATATTACACTTTAAATGAAAAATCATATTTAGCAAAGTTGGATAGTCTTGATGCTTTGGTACGAAGAGAGATTAGCAAAATACCAGCATCTCAACGGATTTTAGTTACTGCTCACGATGCATTCGGATATTTCGGCGATTCTTATGGATTGCAAGTAGAAGGGCTTCAAGGCATATCTACTGTCGCTGATTTTGGATTAAAAGACATAGCCAACATCATAGATTTGATAATTAAAAACAAAGTAAAAGCCATTTTTGTCGAGACAAGTGTATCAACAAAATCGATTGATGCGGTGATTACTGGATGTCAAGAAAAGGGTCATAATGTCAAAATTGGTGGATATCTCTACTCTGATGCTATGGGAGAATTAGGTACCGTGGAAGGCACATATATTGGAATGTTTAGAAAGAATGTGAATACGATTGTAAACAGTCTCAAATGATTCAACAAGTAGAAAATCCAGCCTTAGAAGTTCATGACCTTACTGTGAGTTATGATAAAAAACCTGTGTTATGGGGGATTGATCTCTCCATTCCTTATGGCGCTCTATGTGGAATAGTTGGTCCTAATGGTGCAGGTAAGTCCACACTCATAAAAGCCATTATGGATTTGGTGCCTACCAACTCTGGTTATATCAAGCTTTTTGATCTGGAATTGGACGAAGTGAGGAAAAAGGTAAGTTATGTTCCTCAAAGAGAATCCGTAGACTGGGACTTTCCTGCTTCTGTTCTTGATGTGGTATTAATGGGAAGGTATTCTAGTCTGGGGCTTTTTAAAAAACCTAGAAAGGCCGATAAAGAAGCGGCGATGAAAGCACTGGAAATGGTAGGAATGGACAAATTCTATCAAAGACAGATTTCACAACTCTCTGGAGGTCAACAGCAACGAGTTTTCTTGGCTCGAGCATTAACTCAAAATGCAGACATCTATTTTTTAGACGAGCCTTTTGCAGGTGTGGATGCCGCTACTGAAAAAGCCATTGTGCAGATTCTTCGAGATTTATCAAAAGAAGGAAAAACAATCATTGTGGTTCATCATGATCTTCAATCAGTAGAAACCTATTTTGATTGGATAATTCTTCTTAACCTCAGACTAGTGGCTTCTGGCCCAATGAAGGAGGTTTTTACACCACAACTTTTGGAGGAAACTTACGGGGGGAAACTGACCCTACTTACAGAGGTAGGTGAATTAGTGAAAAAAGGTGAATTCGATGTTCGTGAAAAGCAATAGATGGAAACACTAGTAGAATTTTTCACTTTTCAATATCCAAACATCAAATATGTGGTATTTGGGACTGTGCTTCTATCTATTAGTTCAGCAGTTGTTGGATGTTTTACTTTCATCAAGAAGAAGTCATTAGTCGGTGATGTGATTTCTCATGCTGTACTCCCGGGGATTTGTATTTCATTCCTTATCACAGGAAGCAAAAATCCCTTCTTTCTCATTATTGGGGCTTTTATCTCAGGATGGCTATCCATTATTGTCATGGATGCAATCATCCGAAATACCAAAATCAAAGAGGATGCTGCAACCGGGCTATCACTTTCTGTATTTTTTGGAATTGGTATTTTACTGATGACATTTATACAACATTCAGGCAATGCATCTCAAAGTGGATTAGATACTTTCCTTTTTGGGAAGGCTGCTGCGCTAGTGGGTACTGACTTAATCGCTTTTAGCACCATAGCGATTGTGGTACTTATTTCAGTTTTCTTCTTTTACAAAGAATTTAAACTCATTTCATTTGATCCCCAGTTTGCTAAAGTGATTGGACTCCCCATCAAGCGTCTTGAAATGATTCTTACTTCTATTACAGTTTTAGCTGTTGTTACGGGTATTCAAGCTGTAGGGGTAGTTTTGATGGCGGCAATGCTAATTACACCAGCTGCAGCTGCTAGGTTCTGGACCAATGAACTCTACAAGATGCTTATTCTAGCTTCTATCTTTGGAGCTTTCTCAGGTATTTCAGGTGCTTTTATCTCCTACTCTGCCCCCTCTATGCCTACTGGTCCTTGGATGGTCATGATTTTGTCCATCATTGCACTTTTCTCTTTCTTCTTTGCTCCCAATAAAGGAATATTGATACGCCAATGGAAACGATTCAAAATTCAAAAGCAACTGCTAGAAGAGAATTTATTGAAAGCATTTTATAGAATAGGAGAAAACAGTGGAGATCACACTCTTTCAGTTGGTACTAGCGATATACGACTTGTAAGAAATTTTGCACCTGCACAACTATCCAAAGGATTGCGCAAACTTAAGATGCATGGCTATGTGGAAAAAGATGGAGAAACATGGAAGCTTTCTACCGAGGGTTTTGAGAAAGGAAAGCGTATAACTCGATTACATCGTCTTTGGGAACTTTATCTTACCAAGTACTTGAGAATTGCGCCAGATCATGTTCATGAAGACGCAGACACCATTGAGCACGTCATTACTCCTGAACTGGAGGCAAGACTGGAAAAGCTATTAGAGTACCCAACCAGCGATCCGCATTCATCTGAAATACCTCTTAAATAATTAATAATGGAAAATGTAAAATGTAAAATTAAGGGAGCGTCTAGCATTATAAGATCAACAATTATTGATTGTCAATTGTCAATAATCAATTGCTAGTGGATGCTTTCATCATCATATTGACAGGTTCACTAGTGGCAGTAAGCTGTGCATTATTAGGAACATTTTTGATTCTCAGGAAAATGTCAATGGTGGGTGATGCTATATCACATTCAGTGCTTCCTGGTATTGTAATCGCTTTCTTGATTGCTGGAAGTATGCAATCAGTCTGGATGTTGGTAGGTGCAGGCATATTAGGCATTCTAACAACTTTTTTAATCGAATTTTTTCATCAAAAAGGAAGACTTCAAACAGATGCTTCAATTGGAGTCACCTTTACATGGCTTTTTGCTCTTGGTGTCATTCTCGTTACCTATTATGCTGGAAATGCTCATATAGATCAGGATTGCATTCTCTATGGTGAGATAGCCTATGTGCCTATCGATCTCATGTATGGCAGTGATGGAAATGCCATAGGTCCAAAGGCGGTGATCATTCTCTCGTTCGTTTTGATTATTATACTTTTATTTTTGTCACTTTTCTACAAAGAATTATTTATTACCACATTTGATCCCTCTTTTGCAAAAGCGATTGGAATATCATCAAGCAAATGGCACTATGTCTTAATGGGATTGGTTTCACTCACCACAGTGGCTTCTTTCGAATCTGTTGGAGCTATTCTAGTGGTTGCCTTACTTATTGCTCCAGCAGCTTCTGCATATCTTATTACAAACAAACTAAAAGCAATGTTGGTTATAAGTTCTGCTTTTGGAATAGTCAGCTCTTTCGCAGGCTATTGGCTCTCTTACTTTCTTGATGGATCCATAGCGGGTGCTATGGTGACGGTCTCGGGAGTTATCTTTGGGGTTTGCTACGCAATTGTTCAATTCAGAAAATAAATACTTCCTTTTAATGAAATCATTCCTTCCACTACTTCTCTTACTAGTTCTATCTTCCTGCTACAAAACCCTATCATTAGAGGGATTTGACAAAGAAAAATGGAATAAAGGCGTCACTGAGTGTAATACCTATCGATTGGAGATTGCCCCATTATTAATGGAGAAACAAGATGTCATTCTCGAGGGCACACAAAATGAAGTGGAAAGTTTACTTGGGCAAGCAAGTGAGCATGAATTGTATCAAAGAAATCAGAAATTTTTTCATTATCGATTAACGCCAAATGACGATTGTGGTGATTTCAAAAATGTGGAATTTCTCTCTATTCGATTCAATGCTATAGGAAGAGCTAATGAAGTTCAAGTGGTCGTAAGAGATAATTAATCAATTCTTCAGTTTGAATGCGAAATAACTAAGTGATTAAACAATCAGAAGATTTCATGACCTAATAACTCACCAATGAATGAATCTTTTCACCATTCTTCATAATAGCTTCTTTCCCATTCAAAAAGGATAACTCTACTAAAAACGAATATCCAGCTACCTTTCCACCACACATTTTTATTAATTCTGCGGCAGCCACTGCAGTACCTCCAGTAGCAAGTAAATCATCGTGAATCAACACGTTTTGGCCTTTCAAAATTCCATCTTTGTGAATTTCTACCTCAGCTGATCCGTATTCAAGATCATATTTGAATGAATAGGTATCAGCTGGTAATTTCCCTTTCTTTCTAATAGGAACGAAAGGGATATTCATTTCCTGTGCCAAAGCATTTCCCCATATAAAGCCACGAGACTCAATACCAACAATCACTTCTATCTGCTTTCCACTCCAGTATTCAGCAAGCGCTTTTGTAATGTCTTTGCTGAGTTGTACATTTAAGAGTAAAGGGGTAATATCTTTAAAAACAATTCCAGGTTTTGGGAAATCTGGCACATCTCTAATCGAAGAAATAATTTGGTCTTTAAGGCTCATTTTTAAGGTAATATTAGATTTACATCTACTAAAACCCAATGATAATAGAATAATATCTGCACTTGGGGGTATTTTAATTAAAATTGCCTTCAATTGAGTATTCAGCTAATTTGACATGAAAATCACACAAAAAATTCTTCCCCTTTTACTATTTTGTCTTATCCCATTTGTACCGCTCTTAGCTCAGGAAACTGAGACGAAAAAGGCAGATCCGTATGACGATTACTCTCACCTATGGGAAGAGGATACTAAAAAGAAGAAAAAGAAAAAGAAGAAAAATGAGCCAACAGCTGCTGCTGATTCGCTTAAACAAACTTCCATCCCTTTGGACTCTCTCAATCAGAGTATCCCTTTGGATTCATTAAATACTCCATCTGACAGTTTAAAG
>CAYGTD010000044.1:5478-16895 GCA_964352725.1 uncultured Roseivirgaceae bacterium | reverse complement strand
CACCATAGAGCTGAGCGGCTAGGGTTTTATTATGACTTAAAACCAATGTGGGTTTTTGAACCTGTTGCACGACATTAGCCATGGTAAACGTTTTACCTGATCCTGTTACACCAAGAAGTGTTTGGGCAGGTTCTCCATTGTCTATTCCTTCTACGAGTTGATCAATAGCTTGTGGTTGATCACCAGTTGGTTTGTACTCAGACTCTAACTTAAATTCCATTATTTATTATTCCAGATGTCCCATGACTTTTCTGCCTGTAGCTTCAACATTTCTGAGCCATTTTTAGTTTTGGCTCCTTGATCACTACCTCTTTTCATAAAACTGGTTTCTTCTGGATTATAAACCAAATCGTATAGGTAATGATTCTTGGTTAATTGAGCGTAAGGAATATCTGGATATGATTCATCATTTGGGTAGGTCCCCAATGGAGTCGTATTTATAATTAAATGAAAACGCTGAATTATGCTAGGCTGAAGTTTTAGTTGATCATAGGTATAGTCACCTTTTGTTTTTTGTCTAGAGACTTGATTAAAAGCAATATTTAAATCTGATAGTGTGGCCTGAACAGCTTTAGAAGCACCTCCAGATCCTAAAATTAAGGCCTCTCCTTTGAATTTTCCTATCCACTTTTCAAGTGACTCTTTAAAAGCGAGATAATCTGTATTATATCCTATTAGCTTTCCATTTCTTTTAACAATTACATTTGTAGCGCCTACTTTGATGGCGCTCAAATCTTGCTCATTAAGAAACTTAACAACATTCTCTTTGTGAGGAATGGTTATGTTAAGCCCCTCAAGATCTTTATTCCTCAACCACAAGGAGGGAAATTCTGTGAGAAACTCCATTTCAAATAGCTCATAACTGTGATCTTCTAAATTCAATTCTTTGAATTTTTCCTGAAAAAATTGCTTGGAGAAACTATGTCCAAGCGGATATCCTATAAGACCATACTTTTTCATTGGAGAGTATTATTCCTACCGTTATACGAATGTAAACTTGAAAGTTGATAAACGGATTTCTAAATCTAGTTTTTTGGAGTAGCTCTTCTTTCAAGAAAAAATACCATTCCAAATCCTGTAAGAATTAAAGCTACTGCAATGAAAAGTTCCATATCAAGAGTTGGTAGCTGCCAAACGTATCCAATGGCTTTCTCTTTCCCTTCAAATGTCTCAATAATTGCCTCTTTCCAAGGCCAGATGATTAATAATGAGCCCGCAACGAATCCAGCAAGGAGAGCTGTGGTTTGATCTTTGAAATTACCAAATAGATAAGAGAGAATTCTTGAAAATACAACCAGTCCAATTATACACCCAAGAATAAGTGGAATGAAAATAGAGAAGTCAAAGGTATAAACAGCCCTAAGAAGTAAAGCGTAGTTACCCATCAGTAGCATAATATATGACCCAGAAAGACCTGGTAAAATCATGCTACAAATAGCTACAACGCCACATAAGAAAACATAAAAGAAACTGTCATTAGCTTGAGCAGGAGGTAAAAATGCGATGGCTATGGCAATGGCAGTACCGATGACAAAACTTGAGACTGTTTTGAGGTTTACTTTCTCCACTTGCTTACCAACAGCAAAAATAGAAGCCACAATCAATCCAAAGAAAAACGCTAGTGTTAGTACTTCATAGTTTTCAAAAGCATATTCCATCCCTTTTGCAAGACTTAATATACTGACAGCTACACCTAAAAAAAGAATAGATAAAAAATTGAGATCTGTTGCTTGAAAAAACTCACCCCACTTTCCTCGAAAAAAAAGCTTTAAAGTTTCGATGTTAAAACTTTTCAGAGCATTAATGAGACGTTCATAAATACCAGTTATAAAGGCAACAGTGCCACCAGATACTCCAGGAATCACATTTGCAGCACCCATTGCTACGCCTTTTAAGAAGAGAGATAAGAAATTCATCTATTAAATTTGAAATGATTTGGGGGTTAAGAATACAAATTGTGTCCTAAGAATAATAAATAGCCTAATCTAAACCCGCTTCGTAACAGATTGCAAAATAAGTTGAATACGATGACATTGCGAATAGTTACGAAATTTAAAAGATAATTAGATGAAAAATTTCCACCACATTCTTTCCATTTTTTTGATAATTTTTGTGATTTCGGTAAGTGCACAGCAAGTGGATACAGAGTATGACAATCAAAAGAAAAGCATTTTGAAAATGGAGTTCTTTTCTCCACTTACAGGTCATACAACGTTTGGTTATGAAAGATATATTAAGGATTGGGTTTCTTGGGAAGTAAAACTCGGAATTATCGGGCTAGGTGTTGATAATGAGGATGACTACAATGGCTTTAGTAAAAATCCTGTTGGAATTTTATTTAGGGGTGGACCCAAGTTTAAATTGAATCCAGACTTTGTTACAAGGGATTTACGTGGTTCTCATCTTTTGAGTGGTAAGTATATTAGACCAGAGATTGTTGCATCAGTATATAGTGAAGACGAATTATTATTCAATGGAGCTGGTGATGAAGTTAGAAGAAATTACTCATCATTCGCAGTATTGATCAACTATGGTAGACAATATGTACTCGCTGATATTATGTCTATTGACTACCATGTAGGAATAGGATATGGTTTTGATAATTATGATGGAGAGGACGGTGGAAAATACCATCACAGTCATTTGTTAGGTGACAGCAGTTTCCCAGTTGCTATATCAGCAGGATTTACTATTGGTGTACTTTTGAAATAAACTATTTTAAGAAATAACTGAAGGTATCCCCTCTCAAACCTAATCGAATAGTTTCAAGTGGGATAACTTCATTTGGAGCTATATTTCCAAGGTTTACATTTGTTCCGCAAAGCTTGATAAACCAAACTTGCTGAGCTTTTTGAGGTGCCTCCCATAGAATTTTATCACCAGGAATCTGTGTTAAGATTTCCTCTACAAGTCCTTGTCTTACCTCACCAGAATCTCTAAATAAGCCAACATTACCTCCTTCTCTTGCTTCGCCAATGACCTTCCAAGCTCCAGCTTCTAATTCTGTACTCATTTGCTCAATCCACTTATATGGCGGAATGATTTTTGCAGCGTCTTTTGATCCTACTTCACTCAATACAGTCACTTGTTTAGCAAGCGTTTCGATGTATTCACATTTACGGTCGTGATCCATTTCTATAGAACCATCAGAAACTTCAGCATGCTCTAGACCAAACTTATCCAAGATTTTTCTGTAATCTTCAAACTGATCTCTAACTACAAAAGCTTCAAATAACGTACCTCCTAAATAGCATGGTATACCAGCTTCTTTGTAGATAGCTAGCTTTTCTTTCAAGTTTGGCGTAACGTAAGAAGTCGCCCAGCCAAGTTTTACAATATCTATATAGTTACCACTGGTTTCAATTAGGTCAGAGACTTCACGCATGCTGAGTCCCTTGTCCATGACCATAGTAAGGCCTTCGGTACGTGGTTTAGGTGTTCTTTCTGGTATATTATTAAGGTCGTAATTCATGCGATGTGTTAAATGCTCAATTTTAAAGAAGCGACAAAAATCACGAATATTATCAAGACAGTCAAAAAAGTATTAATTATTATCTTTTCTGAATTGATCTATAATGCGATAAAGTGCCTTTTGAGTAGGTAGATTAGGAAAGAAATCAAATAATACTTGATGTCCTTCAAAGTCTAGGACTAAAGCTGTCTCAAGTCTGTTTATTGCGTTTTTATAGCTTCCAGAACCAATTAAATAGACTACTCCTCTATAGTACATTTCGGCATTATCAGGGCATTCGTCCAGTCCATTTTCTAGAACATTTATTGCTTCTTGATAGTCACCTTGCTCATAATAAACCATTGACCAATCAAGCCAAACCTTCGGATTTTCAGAATCTATTTCGCTTGCTTCAGTATATGCATTGAGGGCTGAGACTAAATTACCTGTTTTATATTCTGCATCAGCAACTGACTTCCAATAAATGCCGTTTTCAGGATCTAGTTTTAAAGCTTTATTCAAAAAATGAATTGCCTCATACCACTTTTCTTGCAAAACCAAGCATACTCCAACTCCATACCATGCTTCATGATACATTTGGTCAAGCTTGGTTGCTTTTTGGTAATACTTAATACCTAGTTCTAATTGTCCTAATTTTTCGTAAGCTGCTCCTATGTGACAGTAGGTCTCAGGAGATGCCCCTTCTAGCTCTTGTGTTTTTAGATAAGAGGCCAAGGCCTCATCAATCCTATCTAAGTTCATCAATGCATTGCCCATGTTAAACCAAGCACTGCTAAAATCGTCATCTATAGCAGTCGCATATTCATATGCATCAATTGCTTTTTCAAACTTCCCTAGTTTATTGTAAACGATACCTAGGTTGTACCAAGCATATTCTGAATATGGGTCTTGATCAATAAATTGCTGATAGTAAGAAAGACTACTCTCTAATTCACCAGAGACATCCAAGCAATAGGCAAGCTCATAAAGTGCGTTTTCATTGAGCATATTGATCTCAATTGCCTTTTTATACTCGATGGCTGCCTTTTTGTACTTTCCTAGACCTTGATACGCCATTCCAATACTGAAATGGATTTCATCTTTTTCTTCTACATTGAGCAAAGCTTTTTGATAGCACTCTATTGCTTCTACAAATTCTGAAATAATGCAATGAATAGCTGCTTTCTGAATCAGCAATTCAGGATCATTGGGCTGAATATTCAGTGTTTCTTCAATAGTTTCAATCGCCTCATCTGCTCTTTCTTGTTTTACTAAAACGTCAGATTTCTCAATGATGAGATCAATAGAGTATGGGAATTGCTCAAGTGCAAAGTTGACCGCTTTTAGTGCTAGTATATTTTTTTCTTGAGACGAATAAAAGGCAATCACTTTCAGGAAGGATTCTTCATCAAAATAGTGACTTTCTTTATTTTTAAGTAAAGCTTCAAACTTTCTCACCAACTCTTTTTCTTCCTTACGTTTATGTTCTTCAGCCATTGGTTTTGATACTAATTAGGCGGTAAAAATATTTTTGAATTTACGAGAAAAGGATTTCATATTAATCTCTAAAGCGAAAAAAAAGTTTTCCACAATACTATAAAAGGGCGGAATTTCTACAGAAACCACGTTTTAAATATGATTGGGTTTCTTTCATTTTTAATCCTTTTTCCAAAAACGGAATTTGTGAAATTTTGTGTAGATCTGACCCTAGAAGATCTACCATTCCTGCCTTTATAAGTTGCTTAGCAATTTTTTGAGGAATTTCTCCATAATACCCTGATATCGAGCCTAAAGTCACCTGCATTAGAACGCCCATAATTTTAAGCTCCGCGAGCCAATCAATTGATCCTTCCAAAAATTGATAGCGTTCTGGATGGGCCAAAACGGGAGTATATCCTTTCGATTTTAATTCAAACAATGCTTCTTCAAAAAAGACAGGTTTATTTAGAAAAGACGATTCCACCAATACCATTTGATCTCCAAAGAAAAGAATATCTTGGTTATCTCTAATTTGACTTAGGAATTTTTCATCTACAAAATACTCAGCAGCGGCCTCCACTTTAATGCCAATGTTATTTTTAGTGATAGCCTTTTTCACAGCATCCAAACCTCTTTTGATTTCTTCTGACTTGTTGGGATAATTCGGGTGGATGTGTGGAGTAGTTATGATTTTTTCATAGCCTAATTGTTCAAATGCAATTAGCATTTCAATAGTTTGATCCATTGATTTGGACCCATCGTCTATTCTCGGAATTAGATGAGAGTGTATATCAACGGATAGTTTGCTAACAGATTTTTTCCTAAAAAACTTCAAATTATTTCTTCAGAAGTCGTTTTTGACTCTTTCTTGTCTTCACTATAATAGCCATAACCGTATCCATAGCCGTAACCATATCCAGGTGTTGAGTCTATTGAATTCAGTATCGCAGTGATATTGCTGAATTGCCCAGAAGCTTTTAGATCATTTACTACTTTTATAAAGCTTCGTTTTGAATAATCTGCCCTGACGATGTACAACTGAATATCGCATTTTTTCATTACTAGCCGACCGTCAGTAACCAAACCAACAGGAGGTGTATCTAAGATTACAACATCAAATCTCTCTGACAGGTCTTTGATTAAATCATCAAATTCTACCTGTAATAATAACTCAGATGGGTTAGGGGGGGTGGGGCCAGCAGCTATGAATTGTAAGTTTTCAATGATCGTATCTTGAATACTTTCCGATAGTGTACTTTTTCCAGCGAGAATAGTACTCACTCCATTTTTTGCAGAAACTCCTCCAAAAGCCAAGTGAACTTTAGGCTTCCTCATATCTATATCAACCACACACACTTTTTGATTAGACATAGCAATAATAGCTCCTAGATTGGCAGCCACAAATGTTTTACCTTCTCCAGATATAGTGGAAGTAATGCTTATTAATCGGGATCCCTTCTTTCCATTAATGAAGTCCATATTAGTTCTTAAAGTTCTAAGTGCTTCACTTAATGAAGACTTAGAGTCTTTTTTTACTACTAATGATGTTTGAGGAAGAGACTCCTTATTGTAGCGTGGAATAGCTCCTAAGACTGGAACATGAATTAATTTCTCAAGTTCTCTAACTCCAGCGACTTTGTTGTGTGCTAGATATCTGATAAGAAGATAAACGATACTAAGCACCAGTCCAATCATAAAACCAGCTCCAATGATTAGTGTTTTTTGAGGTTTAATTGGATCGCTTGGTAATGATGCTGGTGATAAAATAATGCTTTTAGTAACTGTACCAGCTCTTGTTATTTCTAATTGAATTTTAGACTGCTGCAAAGAAAGCATCGATTCTTCTTGGAGCGAGTATAATCTTCTATTTTTACCATAATCAGTACCCATGGATGGTAGTTTTGTGAGATTACTTTCTAGTATCTTTCTTCTAGTATTGACGAGTTCTGTCTGATCAACCAAAGCTTCCATGTAGGAGCCAAGGAGGGTTTCAAGACTGATTTTTGTCTTATCTAACTCTAAATCAATCTGCTCAACAACATAAGATGTTTCATTATACGAGGCGAGTTTTAGTTCTCTTCTTTGTTGCAACTCAGAATACTCATTTAGCGCTTTCCCCAAAGATTTTGGCATTTGTTCTACTACAAACGGATTGATAACCAATGGTTGATTTTCTTCTATTTGTTTGGAGAGATCTTTTAGGTTAGAAACTTTGATTCTTAGATTGTATCGTTGTGAATCATATATTGAAAGTTCTTGAATGGTCCTATTGAGATCATTATTAAGATTGGTTGTCCTGTTTTCGATCGTAAAATCTTCAAAATACTCTTCATATTCTGCAAGCTTACTTTCTGTGCTTTCTACTAGGTTATCAAGAAATTTTATTTTTTGCTCCAGCGCAAGGTTTTTTACTTCTTTAGTATAATTCAAATAAAGTGTATCAATGATATTGACAAGATTTCTTGCTTTAAGCTTGTTGTGATCCGTGAGCGATATTTTAATAGTTTTGGCATTAAAATTCTCGGGGACAACATCAACATTCTTTTGTAGATAATTTATTAATGAATTATCATCATTGATGATGAAAAAGAAATTATCGTCGGTATTTGATTGAAAATGGTTTGTTTTTTCAATTAAAAAATTGAAATCATCAGTCTTAATTTCTTGACCGAAAGTGTGCATAGTAGTTATTCGCTCACCTTGCTTTGAGTAGGAAAGGTCAAAAGTGTTTTGATCTTTTAGGTCTAAGTCAAAGACTTGATTAAAGTAAGTATCATTCAAAATCTTGAATGATACAACAAATGGAGAATTTTGATACCTCTCATCAGTAAGCGCACGACCATACACGTGATATGATACCTCTAAATCTGCAACTCTTGCAACTCTCGATAAGAATAATTTTGATTTTAGCAATTCAATCTCTCCCGAGATTTCGTTTTGCTCTTGCATGTTCATAGCATCAGCAAGACCTAGCACACTTGCCTCGCTTTCAAAATCTAATTTTATTGTAGATTCTGATTTGTAGACTGGCTTAGTATATCTCACATATATGTAAGCAAAAGAAGTTGTGATTATGATAAAAGCGATAAGCCACAATTTGCTACGCTTTAAAACATACCAAAATCGCTCAATGTCAAATGACTCAAGAAAATCATTTTCATTTTCGCTATTATTCAAAATTTGATTTTCCATTATAAGCTTCGAATAACGACAATTAGCGTAGTAATACTCGAAACTAAACTTAATGCAGGAGAAATATCCCTAAGTGTTTCGATCCAAGGTCTTCTCCAAGGCTCTACATATATCACGTCTCCTGGCTCAACATTTATATTGGTATCTTTCATACCACTAATGGTGGATAAATTGATTTTGTAAACCAAATCGCCCCGAATCAATTTTATGTTTTGAGCTTTAGCTCCTAGAGAAAGCCCCTCGGAACTTGCTAAAACTTCAATAAGACTCATATTTTCATTCGGGAGGGGAACAACTCTGCCTCCAGGAGCACCTAAAACAAAAACCCTTCTATTGGAAATTCTTAGTTTGATGAATGAGTCTTTATATATCACATCAAATTTAGATGCCAACTTTTCTTCGGCTTCAAAAAGCGTTATTCCTTCGAGTTGCACATTTCCAACAATAGGAAGATTAGCTGAGCCATCCGCTTGGATAATATACTGAAATCGATCTCGGAATTGCTGCTGCTGTTGCCCGCCCATTCCATTAGTTACTAATTCAAAATTAGGGTCAATTAATCTCTCTCCATTGTTAGTGAATACATCTAATAGCAATACATCATTTGCTTTTAATAGATAGTTTTTTTCAATTTCTAAGGTGGCCTTAGATAAGTCCTCTTCTGTGAAATCATCATCAAGCCTGAACATGATGTCCTGCTTGTAGACTTTACAACTCGATAAAGCTATTATTAAAAGGAGTGGTAGGAGGCGATTCACTTTTTGGTATTTATATAGTGCAAAAATAGACAAAAACTCTAGGTGCTTATGTAATCTTTCCGATTACAACTTCGTACTGTTTTATTACATAGCTCTCATCGAAGCGTTCCTCTGCAAGCTTACGTGAATTGATACTCATTTGTAATTTTTCATCTATACTCAGTGAAAGATAAAGCTTCACTTTATCGACTATGCTTTTCAAATTTTTTACTTCGAATAAAAATCCATTATACCCATTATCTACTACCTCTTTACAGCCGGGAACATCTGATGTCAATATTGCCCTCCCAATGGCAGCTCCTTCTAATAATGTTCTGGGTGTGCCTTCTCTATAGGATGGCAATACGATTACATCATGACTCTTAATTACTTCAGAGATATTATCTGAATGATCCAAATAGTTTAGCCCGTTACTGATCCAAGTATCTAATTCCGTTTTCTCTATTGTTCTAGAATGATCTTGATCTAATTTACCAATAAGTGTGAAAGAGACACTTGCATCGTTCTTGAAGTTAGCTGCGGCCTCAGCGTATTCACGAACTCCTTTTTCAATAATCAATCGTGAAACCATCAAGATTCTGGTTGTCTTGGTTATTACAGGCTTTGAATAAATAAATTCTTTCAGATTAATGCCAGAACCTGGCAGTATTCCAATCTTATTTGCGTTTACTTTTATAATTGAAGTAAATAGGGCTTTGTCATCCTCATTTTGAAAGAAAATAAAGTGGCTAAACCGGAAGGCAGTTTTATACAAGACAATAGCCAGTTTCCCTATCATTCCCTTAACTAAAAAGACCGTACCTAATCCACTTACATTACAAATGGTGGGCACCTTTGCTATTTTCCCGGCTAGGGATGAATAGATATTTGATTTTATGGTGTAGCTAAGTGAAACATCAGGCTTTTCCTTTTTAAAAACATTCACCAACTGATTCAAATATGCTACATCTTTCAAAGGATTCACTCCGGTACCATCTAGTGGAGTCTCAATGAACTTAATTCCCCATTTTTCTATTTCATTGGCATACTTATCTTTAGGTGCAAGTGCAATTACTTCATGACCTTCTCTAATGAAGTGTTGCGCTAGGCCCTTTCTGAAATTATAAATATTCCAACAGGTGTTGGTAACAAAGGCAATTTTCAACTTAGTCGTATTTTGAAAAGACAAACTTTTGTAAGCTATTGTTAATTCGCAAACTTTACATCGAATATGATAGAAACGGCAAAGAAGAGAGAGACGGCAGTTTTAGTTTCGTTAGGCTCTAAGTCAGAGTCTGATGAACGAATGCAAGAAATGATGGATGAGTTAGCATTCTTGACTCAGACACTTCAAATTGAAATAAAAGGGCAGTTTACTCAGAAACTTGAACACCCTGATCCTAAAACATTTGTTGGGAAAGGAAAGCTTGAAGATATCAATACTTTTTGCAAGGCAGAGAAGATTGATGTAGTTGTATTTGATGATGATCTATCTCCATCTCAACTCCGAAATTTGGAGAGGGAGCTGAACATCAAAATTTATGATAGAAGTTTACTTATCCTTGATATTTTTCTAAAAAGAGCAAAAACGGCTCAAGCAAAGACCCAAGTAGAACTGGCTCGATTTCAATATTTGTTGCCACGATTAACTCGAATGTGGACACACCTAGAGAGGCAAAGAGGAGGAACTGGAACAAGAGGAGGAGCTGGTGAGAAAGAGATTGAGACGGATAGAAGAATGATTCGTGATCAAATCAATGTGCTCAAGAAAAAGCTTGAAAAGATTGAGAAACAATCTCAAACGCAAAGAAAGTCCAGAAGTGGAATTGTAAGGGTGGCACTAGTGGGCTATACCAACGCAGGAAAATCCACTTTAATGAATCTACTAAGCAAAGACAAGGTGTATGCTAAAGATGAACTTTTTGCTACAGTGGATTCTACTGTAAGGAAAGTAGTGTTGAGTAATCTTCCATTTCTTTTATCAGATACAGTTGGGTTTATAAGGAAACTGCCTCACGATTTGATTGAGTCATTTAAATCTACTCTTGCGGAGGTAAAAGAAGCAGATATATTGCTTCATGTGATAGATACTTCCAATCCATTTTTTGAGGATCATATTAAAGTGGTGGAGGAGACCCTTAGTGAAATAGGAGCTGGAGATATTAATACCATTAAAGTATTCAATAAAATTGATCAAATAGATCCTGATGATTTAAGTACAGGAAAGGGGAAGTCCATTTATGTAAGTGCTAAATCAGGCAAAGGAATTTCAGAGTTGAAAGTTTTGCTTACTGAGGAGGTGAAAAAAGATCATATGCGCATATACCCCAATTATATGCAGCGAGAGGTCTATTGAGATTCTCTAAATTAGCAATTTATATTAGATGGCCTCTTAGTTCAAGGGATAGAATAGGCGTTTCCTAAACGCTTGATCCAGGTTCGAGTCCTGGTGAGGCCACTTTCTAAACTACAACTAGATTTGTTTTGAAATGATGTTTTAGATTTTGGGAAAAATATTTAATTCTTCACATATTTTTTTTAGTTACTATCATTCGATA
>CAYGTD010000044.1:0-5468 GCA_964352725.1 uncultured Roseivirgaceae bacterium | reverse complement strand
ATCTAGTTCCTGAGCAGATAGATAAATATTATTATTAATAAAATCTAAATCTTTTTCTTCACCAGATTTATAATGTTGAACTAAGGCCAGAATTCGTGCTAGAGGAGCTCTAACTAAATGCGAATTAGAATACATATATTTCTCCAATTTTTCATTCTTCTCTTCTAGTAGATTTGTCCTTTCAAGAATTTTATCTTCAAGAGAGTTATTCATCAATTTTATTTCAAGATGAGCAGCTTCTAGTTTCCCAACTAAGTGATTAAGTTTTTCATTAGCTTCTTTTTTTCGCTGGAAATTCTTGAAGAGCAAGAAGGCCATTATTGTAATAAGTACAAGTGCTACTATGGATGTATCTCTGACCCTTAAAGCCCTAGATACCTCTTGGTCTTTCTCAAGTTCAATTAGTTTGGATTGTATTTCTTGATCTTTTTGTAGCTGCTCAAATTCATGCTCAGCTTCAATAATCGCTAATTGCCGAATATTTTCTTCACTGAACAATTCATCCTTCAACCTAGTGTACATTAGGTAATGCTGAAATGCTGTTTCAACATCACCAATGCTATTGAATAGCTGATAGAGTGACTGAGCAGCTATTTTTTCTTCATTTTTTAAGCTTGAATTTTTTGCTTTTTGCAAAGCTTCTTCTAAATAAAATCTGGCAGAATCAAATTTGGTATTTTTCTTATGAATATTTCCAATACCAATTAAAGCAGGGACTATTACTACAGGATCATGAAATGACTGGGAAAAATAGAGTGATTTATGAAAATAACGATACGCTGTATCCAAATTTCCCATAAGGAAGTAAGTCTCTCCCAATTCTTTCAAATCATAGGCTATCCCATCAATTGAATTAATGGATTTGTCAAGAACAAGAGCTTGTTTGAAGTTGACAATAGCAGAATCAAGTCGATTGGTTTTTTTGAGAATAATACCAGCGTTATGTAATCCGATGGCTACCCCAAGTTTATTGCCCGATTGCTTATATACTTGATAGAATTCATTGTAATTTTTTAGTGCATCATCATACCTCTCTAGATATTCATAAATCACTCCAATATTATTAAGTGCATCAGCAAGACCCTCTTTGTTGCCTAGTTCTTTATGAATTGCTAATGACTCATGTAGAAAGTCAGAGGCTTGTGGGTACTTTCCTTGCCTTTGGGCAATGTTCCCTAAAACATTATAGGCGGAAGCCTGACCTTCCAAGTCTTCGTTTTTTGTGGTTAATTCTAGGCTTTTGTTTAAAAAGTAATTGGCAGTATCATATTCGCCCTTATTCATGAAAATAATTGCGAATAGATTCAAAGAACCTGCTTCGCCACTTTTGTCACCCAATTCCCTGTAGAGTTGATGAGCGTTTATTGACGACTGAAGTGCAGAGTCATAAAGGCCAGCATTGATATAGCTTGTTGATAAATGTCTGTAGGCATCAGCAATGATGAACTCATCATTTACTTTTCGTGCATACTTAATAGTAGTCTGAAGATACTTTCTGGAAGAGTCAGCATCCACATCTAGATAATAAAAGCCTAGATCAAAGGAAGTTTTGGCCCGAATGGAATCATCTAAAGCCGATGTGAGTATTTGCTTTAAGCTGTCTAACGTGGACGACTGAGCTATCGCATTATTTAATGTGATCGAAAGTAGAAATAGAAATAATAGATGCTTTCTAAGCTTCATTGAGATTAGGTTAGGTCAATCTACTTTCAATATATCCATACTTCATGGCTTTTGCTGAAACGTAAATGTAATTCACGACCATGAACCTAATTATTTCGATAAGACTAAACTAATAGTCTGTCTTGATGTCTTTATTGAAAGGAAACCCCAACTGATATTTCACATCTTGGTCTCGCTCATTGTCCACTACGTCTACACCATATTTTATTACTTTATGATCTCCATAGACAAATGTCCCAAATAGTCTATCCCAAATGGAAAAGACATTTCCGAAATTTGTGTCGGTCCAAGGGCGCTCAAAGTGATGATGAAACTTATGGGTTATAGGCGTAATGATAATATAGCTGAGTGCTTTATCTAGCCAAACAGGTAATCCTACGTTGGAATGTGTCCAGTAGGTAAAAAACACAGTAATCAATCGATAAAATAAATATACTCCTACAGGAATGCCAAAGAGGATAATGGCCGATAGAGCCAACGTTTCCCTCAAAACATATTCACCAGGATGCTGTCGAGTTCCAGTGGTAGCGTCTACATGCGTATCACTATGGTGTACCAAATGCAATTTCCACATCCATTTAAATTTATGGAGCATGTAATGAGCCAGGTACTGAGAAATGAAATCAAAAGCAAGAATTGCAATTAATGTCTCTGCCCAAAAGGGTAACTCTACCCAGTTCAAAATGCCGAAATTATTACTTTCCACTATTGGGTAAATAGCAACTATTGCTAAGCCGAAAAGTAAGTTAATGACTAACATCATGGCAAAAAAGATCATATTGACTCCTATATGTTTGAGTTTGTTATATTCAAACCGAACCAAGGGAATGACCGCTTCGAGTATCCAAAAGAACGTCAGGCATATAAAAACCCATGCTAATTTCCCTACAGATCCCAATCCTTCAATAGTCGCAAATAATTCTTCCATGATGATTTAATTTTTAGAAAAGTCTAATATAAGAAAGAAGATTCTGATGAGATTGTTTTATCTATCTCAGATCTAACTAAAATTAGCTACTTTCTTTCATCATGCTGGCAATCACATGGTGTAGATTTGCAGCGATTATCTAATAATATCAGATAAAGAGTCAACTCTAATTGCCAAATCAATGAAATTAACCATCAAAACACTTTTTGGATTCGAAGACATTCTTGAAGAAGAAGTCAAGGAATTAGGAGGAAAAAACATTGAAAAAATCACACGAGGAATTAAGTGTGAGGGTAATCCAGAGTTTTTGTATCGTGCTAATTTGGCTCTAAGAACAGCTTTAAAAATACTCGTACCTATTTATTCGTTCAGGGCAAAAGATGAAAAAGAACTCTATGATAAAATGATGGAGTTCGATTGGTCCAATTTCTTGGATGTAGATCAAACATTCGCTTTGGAGCCAGTCATATTTTCTGAGACATTCACCCACTCAAACTTCGTAGCATTGAAGTGTAAAGACGCCATGGCGGATCAGTTTAGAAACAAGTACAGAAGAAGACCCAATGTTGATCGTGACGCACCAGATGTATTGTTCAACATCCATTGCGCCAATGACTATTTTACTATCTCTATGGATAGCTCTGGAGCTCCATTGAATCAGCGAGGATACAGAGAAGAAGGACATAGAGCGCCAATGAATGAAGTGCTGGCTGCAGGCATGATCAAACTTTCTGGATGGGATAAAAAGACCCCTTTGGTTGATCCAATGTGTGGAAGTGGTACCATCCTTACTGAGGCGGCAATGATTGCTATGAATATGGCGCCCAATCTGAAGCGAAAGGAATTTGGCTTTAAAACTTGGCCTGAGTTTAGTCCCATTCTCTGGAGTAGAGTGAAGATTGAAGAGCAAGCAAAAATGCGTAAACCAAATATCGATTTTGTTGGGATTGACATAGACAACAACGCGGTTCAGCTGACTAGAAAAGCATTGGGAAAAATTGGACTGAGGAGAGAAGTGCGTATAAAAGAGATGGATTTTAGAGACTTTAATCCATTGGAAGAAAAAGGAATGATCATTACGAATCCTCCATATGGTGAGCGTATCGGCGATGATATTTTGGATTTTTATGTTTCCATGGGCGATGCATTCAAAAACCATTTCAAGGGGTATGATGCTTGGGTGATCAGCTCTAATAAGCAGGCGATGCGAAAGATTGGATTGAATTATTCAACCATCAAAAAGCTTTATAACGGACCCTTAGAGTGTGACTTCTGTAAATACGAGTTGTATTAGAATAGATTCTGAATTAAGTGTGGATAGTAAGTCTCAGAGTGACTCCAAAAATTAGAGTAATGAAATTTGCTAGATCGCCAGCTGAATCATTTCAGGATTTAAAAACTCAACCTGACCAATTTTCCTTTTCCTACTTCATCACATACAATGATGATGAAATTGGAATAATCTTTTTCATCAAACTGAGCAAATGTTTCATCGCCAAGCAGAGCATTGGCTAATAATGGAATAGTATTAGAGTGTCCTGATATCACCACTGTTCCATTTCCATGCTTTTCAACAAGAGTAGAAAGCCATTCTCCTTTTGCATAAGGATCATAGTCCTGAACTCTCAATTTCTTTTTCTCCGCGAGAGGCTGAAGTGTTTCTTGTGTTCTTTTGAATGGTGTAGAATACAGAGCGGCTATTTCTTGATTTTCTAGCATTGATGCAATGTTCAATGCTCTCTCGTTTCCCATCTCATTCAATGGAGGGTTTTTAGTCCCATCATCAGCTTTTTCAGCATGACGTACAAGAATGAAGGTAGTTTGTGCTTGGGCGAATGCTAGTGTTGCTATTGCAAATGTGAATGTCAGTAAAAACTTTCTCATGATAATGCCTTTAAGATTTAGGGTTAACGCTGTATTAGTTGTACTAAGTAAAGCACCCAAATTAACCTAAATGAAAATAGTCACCAAGTTTGGCATCTACGTCATTCTATTATTCTTGTTCTGTCATTCGCACGGACAACAAAAATTCACCATTAGTGGATATGTGAAAGAGGATGTCAGTAATGAGCTACTTCCTGGCGTCACTATTTATATTCCTTCCATAAAATCAGGAGTTATCACCAACAATTATGGCTTTTATTCCATCACGTTAGAAGCAGCCACCTATGATTTAGATTTTACTTACGTCGGATTTGACCCCATCAGCTATAGAATAGACCTCTCGCAAGATATTGTTTTCAATCAGCTTTTAAAGCCATCTACAACTACACTCAATGAAGTTGTGATAGATACTAAGCGCTTGGAAAAAGAAAGTGAGAATACACAAATGAGCGTATTAAAACTACCTACTAAGAGTATTCAAAATATTCCAGCATTGATGGGAGAGAAGGATGTGTTGAAGGCTTTGCAATTAATGCCAGGTGTACAATCTGGATCTGAAGGAAATAGTGGCTTGTACGTACGAGGTGGAGGCCCTGATCAAAACCTACTGATATTGGATGATGCGATTGTCTATAATGCAAGTCACCTATTTGGTTTCTTTTCCATTTTTAATGGTGATGCATTAAAATCAATTGAGTTATACAAAGGTGGTTTCCCTGCCCGATTTGGTGGAAGACTATCCTCAGTCATCAAAATGGACATGAAGGATGGGAATAAAGAGGAGGTGCATGGAAAAATAGGAATTGGTTTAATTTCTTCATCTGCATTAGTAGAAGGGCCCATTAAAAAAGGGAAAACTTCTTTTTTAGTAAGTGGACGCAGAACATATATTGATGCGTTAATCGCTCCCCTTAATAATACGGATGATAAAGGAGGTTATTTCTTTTATGATTTAAATGCTAAAATTAATCAC
>CAYGTD010000043.1:0-17181 GCA_964352725.1 uncultured Roseivirgaceae bacterium | reverse complement strand
AAGTAACTGCAGAAGCTGAGCTTCCATCTGAGTTAGTGAATTTGAAATCCCGCCTGTAGAATAAACCAGATTTGTTGTATCGAAAGTAGAGTTTCCAAAAGAATAATTCTGAGGCGAATCTTTCTTAGTGATGGGACTTCTTTTTAAGAAAACATCTATCCGGTAGGATAGCTCTTTCATAGAAAATGGCTTGGTAACATAATCATCCCCTCCAATTTCGAAACCTTGAAGACGGTCTGCCTCCTGTGATTTAGCCGTGAGAAAAAGTATTGGCACAAAGTCATTTTTACTTCGGATATTTTTGGCTAATTCAAATCCATCCATTTTAGGCATCATGACGTCAATCAGACAAACCTCAGGAGTTGATTTCTCAAAAGAATTAAGCGCTGCTTTTCCATCCTTACACCAATCAACATTATGACCTTCGCTCTCAAGATTGTCATGAATCATGAATCCCAGATTTTCATCGTCTTCTGCTAACAAAATTTTCGCCATTACGGTAGTTCAATTGTAAATACACTCCCCTTTCCTATTGTGGAGCCTACAGAGATCTTTCCTCCAAGTTTCCTTATAGAAGATTTTACAATGTGGAGACCCAACCCAAAGCCTTTTACATTGTGTTGATTTTGATCTTCTGGTACTCTATAAAATTTTTCAAATATTCGTTTTTGATCATTTTTAGAAATCCCGTGCCCATTGTCAGAAACGACAATCGTTAGTTTTTGCCTTTTAAAAACTGCTATGCCTATCTCAGTTCCACCATATTTTATAGCATTCTCTATCAAGTTAGTCAGCGCAATGTGTAAAAGATTTGCATCTGTTTTAACTTTCAAATCTTGCTCAATATCGAAAGACCATGTTATCATTTTGGTAGCATATTGTTCTTGACATCTCATTTCTAAGTCATTGAAGAAGTCTGTGATGTCAGTCTCTTTTTTCTCACCTTGTGTTTTTTCCTCTATCAAGGCACTCCTTAGTATTTTCTCTACCTGATCAGTAAGCCGAGATGTCTCTTCCTTTATAATGCTCACGTACTTACTATTTTCCAGCTTGGACTTTTCTGCCAATGTATTTGAAGCTAGTGTAAGAGTGGCTAATGGTGTTTTCAATTCATGAGTAATATTATTGACGAAATCTCTTTGCACTTCACTAAGTCTTTTCTGCTTTAGAATAACAAATAACCCATATCCAAAGAAGATAACCACCACAATAGTAAGAGCCGTTGTAAACTTCCATAAATCAAGCCCTCCTATTAAATTCTTGGATTTTTCAGGAAAGTAAACACCGAAGTAGTATTCTTCATTCAAGAGAGTTGGTAAAGTAGCATTAGGTTCATAAGTCGCTAGATTAACGTTATCAGAGAAAACCATTTTATCGCTTTGACAATCATATACCCCATACTCAAAGTCTTGAGTAATAGCCCGCTCTCTAATCTCTGCGGTAATTAAATATTCAAGATTCTTTATGTTAATGAGATCATTGGTCCTCACAATAAAGTAATTGCCCGACACTTGCTCAATAGGATTAATACTTGGAAAGTCTTTCCCATTTGCCTCACAAAGAGACTCTACTACGTTTCTAAGTGCGACATTCACATTGTGATTGAACACTTGATCTTGCTGCTTTATGGCTTGATTGACCCAGTAAATTTGAGTGCTGACTATACCAATAAGCGTCACTATAGCTAACACAATCAAAATACGAATGGGTGTATTTTTCATTATTCTATCCCCGATTGGAGTTCAAATGTAAATGCTAAATGGGGTTATAAATCAACTTTAACATCTCATTAACATTCATTAGGAGGTTATTAACAGAGAATTAAAATGCACAGAGTCACTTTTGAATCAAACAAAATTTATAAAACAATGAAAAAAGCAACTTCAATTTTAATGCTTGGCATAGCTGTAGCTGTGGTGGCCGCAGTAAGTCCAATTAGTTGGAAGTCTACTACTATTGATTTAGGGAAAGTGACAAAAAACGAAGTGTCTAAACTAACATTTGAGTTTACGAACAATTCATCCCAAACAATTCAAATCTTAGAAGCTAAAGGCTCATGTGGTTGTACCAAAATCAACTATCCAGAAGAAATAAAAGCAGGTGAAACAGCTTCAATTGACGCTGAATTTAGATCGGGAAGCTTGGGAGTTTTCAAGAAAAATATAAAAATCAAAACTTCTGAATCAGATGAGCACACTTACCTCCACTTTAAGGGAGAGGTGGTAGAATAGGGTATTTTCTCAATAGTTTTGGAAACCATTCTGTTAGTTCAGGATGGTTTTCTATTTTTAAGGCTTAATGGGGTATTAGCTCAGTTGGTTCAGAGCACTGCCTTGACAGGGCAGGGGTCACTGGTTCGAATCCAGTATATCCCACTTTTGATAGAAATATGGGATTACATTGAAAGGGACAGTAATCACTGGGCGGTTCGCCGCTCCGATCTAATCTAGTATATCCCACTACTTCTAAAAGAAAAATCCCAATGAAACAGTTGGGATATTTTCATCCTCTCCATAAGCGTAATTAACATTTAGTACTAAGGTATTTAAAGGACTAATCCAGATTCCAAACCCCTTGCCAGTATGCCACTTATCTGAGTCTTCACCTTCAAGCCAAACACGACTAGTATCGTGGAAGGCTAGGATACCAAACTGACCTGGAAAAATGTAGCTTCTAAAGGAGAAGAGCTTAAGGCGCAAATCAAGATTGTGATAAAATGAGGTCTGTCCATAAAAACGAGTTCTTCTGGTTCCTCTTAGATTAGATCGCCCTCCAAGTATGCTTGCATTAAAGAAATCAAAGCTGTTAGATAAGTTATGTGAAGTACCTATTCGATTAGCGATAACCAATTTGGAGGGTATTTTGACAGACAAGTAAAACGCCCACTCTGCACTAATCTGAGTTGTGTTCTCTGAATTTGCTTCTAACGCTTCCAAATGTTCTACTTGAGCAAATGCCGCCATTCCAGCACTAGGCAAGACTTTACTTTTTCTTGAATCCATAGAGACTCCCATCTTGGATGTAGCGTATCTGTTTAGTAGAAAAGTATTCTCGGGAAGTGTAGAAGTAAATCGATTAGGTGTATTTTCTACTTCAATGGAGCGATAGCCACCACCCATATAAAATTGTCCTTTTGAACCTAGATTTTTTATGAAATCTACATCCATTTGAAATCGGTCCATTCTCGTACGATAGAAATCGATAGGATCATCATCTGGAGATACGAATCTATTTTGTTGAAATTGACTTTCATTTCCTAGTCCAAAATAGTTATTCACAAAGAAGGGCTCTTGCCAAATAATCGAAGGACTCACATCCCACTTTCCAATAACGTCAGTGAAAATTCCTTTGTATTCAAAATTGAAGGAACCCGTTTCGAACGCAGCATTTGCTGTGAGAGTATGCTTAGAAGCAAAGGGTATTTTTCGCCAAGCATGTTTAACATA
Organism: uncultured Roseivirgaceae bacterium; assembly: GCA_964352725.1. Classification (GTDB taxonomy): domain Bacteria; phylum Bacteroidota; class Bacteroidia; order Cytophagales; family Cyclobacteriaceae; genus Ekhidna. Next base: position 13,735 of record CAYGTD010000043.1, on the reverse strand, counting down.
AGAAAATCCTCCGCCTAAAAAAAGGCCGTCATCAGGGTTTATATTTGCACTGATGAGTGGCATCAACTTATCAAACTTGAAAGCTCTCCGATCATAATCGTTAATTTCAGGATCATCACTCAAATGCATCATACCTCTGTTATTCCCCTCCACTTTCGTACTCTTCTTTCGGTCGTATATTTCTATATTTCTAAGCCTTTCCTGACCATTCCCATTGATAATCAAGTCCTTGTCTGTCCCTCCTATAATTCTGATTTTAATTTTGGAATCGGGCACGCCTTTTATTTCAAAAACATCTTCTCCATCTCTACCATACAGCCTTACTTCTTTAGTTTCATCTACATAAAATTTTCGTTGATAAATAACCTGTTCAAGCTCTCCATCTTTCTTTCTTTTGTACAGGGTTATTTCGGTTTCTCGCTCGTTGAGTTGCTCGATTAAGAAATACTCATGCTTATCTGACCCAAGCACCTCTACTTCATCGGCTAGATAGAGATACAATTCTCTAGCATAGGATTCCATGCTTTCCCTTCTTGCTTTAAGCCCTTCAGATATTGTTTCCCCTGTAAGTTCCTGTACTTGAGTTGGCCATGTATAGACTGCAGATTCAATGACTTCATCTGTTAAGTTTTGCTGAAGGAAATCAATTTGCTGCTTCCATTCTTCCCAAGTGGGTTCATTCATGAATGCGCGATCAAAGAATCGTGCATTTTCACTTAGGCCAGGTGCCCAATCTACTTCTTCATCAAATCCTTCAATCTTTGGTAATGCCCATTTTCTCGCAGCTATTTTTGGAATGATACCACCATTTACAAAGAATACTTGGTCTCTATCCCTTGGTATAGGACGATATAGATTTCCCTTTCCTTCCTTATTAAACTCAGCCCATCTCCATTGATCGTCATGTCGATCCCAATCCCCCAACCACATATCAAAAAGTCTATTTTTCACCACGAAGTTTTGATCAACACTATGATCATTATCTTCTTGTAGCTTTTCTATCACATCAAAAGTACCCTCAATATCTTTTGCATTTCCGAAGAATGGCTCATTCGCAGACTCCTTTATTGGACGCTCCTCGAAAACAGCTAACGTCCCAGCAAACACATCTTGGAACTGACCCAAAGCAGGGTCGTCTGGTATCCATACTGGTCTAGGATTGGTATGATATATCTGCGCCGCATCAGCCAATATTGGAATGATGAATGCCCCATAAGGATGTGATGAAGATATCTGATCCTGTACTACATCTTCCGCCACCGTTTTTCTTAATGCCTCAGGGATTGCTTTTGCTGGATATTTTTCAATGGATCGTAGTACATATTGTCGACCATCATTGGCTTCCAATCTCAGCGATTTTGTTTGTTGACCTCCTCCTTTTTTAAGTACTTTTAAACCTCCCTTTTCTGTTTTTAAATCAAAAACGTCTACTTCTACTGGAGTTGCCCACACTTCTCTATAGTTGTCTCCTAACCATTTTCGCTTTCGTTTATTAGCAGCATATTGTTTACTTGCTATCGCAGTTACAGTACTATCACCAAAATCATAATCCTCGGGATTTGGTGAGGAGATATTCAGTTCTTTCTTGTAAAGAGTCTTTTCGTATAAAAGACCACTCTCCATTCCCCAGAATTTCACACTGGATTGACCTGATGGCAAGAGATTTAGTTCAGCAAAGCCTTGTTCGCTTTTAGCAAAAAGGGAAGCCTTACCTTGTTTTACATGTGTTGTTTTTGATCCTGATCCACTTACAATAAAATGATGATTCTCTTTATTGATTAACTGCAAACTATGCTCATGACCCGCAATATGTATCACGTGCTCCTCCTCACTCATAGCCGTTACTACTTGCTTCATTATAGCTTTGTATTTCAGGTTAGTATTGTCTTGAATGTTACCAATCGTTTTTCTAAACAATGGATGAATACTGCCAATAATTGGTAAAGGCAGGTAGAGATTTTTGTTGATAGATGTCAACGGAAAGATGTGTTCTTTCCATCCAAAATTTCCATGATGCTCTCCGTACGTATAAACAGGGTGATGCGCGGCTATTATTATATGCTTCCCCGCATTGGCTTTAACTATTGTTCGTAAATCTTCTAATGCTTCGAGCGTTCCTTTATTATCACACTCATCATCTTCATCGGGCTTATCCCAGCCATGAAGAAAATATTGTGTGTTAAGGATAATGAGAGTTGCCGTTTCACTTAATGAGACTTCTACAGGTCCTGGGCATCCCCTTGTAGGGAGAAATACTTGATCATTATCAAGATATTCAGCAATGAACTTCTCCATATTTTTTGCACGCTCCCAACCATAATTTCTGCCTTGAGCCCAGTCATGATTTCCAGGTATCATGAATACTTTTCCTGGAAATTGCCTCATCACTTCCAGCTGGGGAATCAGCTTGTTCTCCATTTCTTCACGCTCAGGATCTTCTTTATCTGGTAGACCTTTTGGGTAGAGATTATCACCAAGAAAAATGAGAACGTCTTTAGAAGTAGCTCCGCTCATCTTTCCCATTAAAAGGTCAAGATTCTTATCTGGATTCTTTGGTTCTCCTGCGTCTCCAATCAAAAAAACTTTCTGCCCGAAGACAACTATTGGAAACAGTAAAAGAACAAATAGAAATTGTCTCATTTAATAGATCTTTTATTCATCTCAAATTTGAGAATATAGCCTCTATCCCCCTCGCCTTCACTAGAAATATACATGTCTCCACTAGATGAAAAACACAGTCCCTCGGGTTGTCCTAAAACTCTGGGAGAGATAGGATAGGTACCAATAATCTGACTTTTCTGATTGATCACTACAAGCAATTTACCCACTGATGACAATATGTAATACGACTTATCAATAGGATTAAATGCGATAGCTGAAGGCTTGAATTTAATTCGCTCTATTTCATATTCGAAATCACGATTCCTTTCCCAAAATTTTTCTAATGAAACAGCTGATATTTCGGCAATTGGCGTATCAATCAGCCTTTTTTGGTTGAGATCAAATGCATAAATCGCTCTTCCTTTAGCTCCATTGTCATTAATTTCTCCCTTTTCTTTACAAGCTATGAGTAAACGTTGGCTTACTGGATCATAAGCTAATCCTTCGGTATCATTCTTTTTACCGAGACTATTCTCATGTTTAATTGCCTTGGGTTTTTTGTTGCTATCGTATCTAAATTCAAATAGATCTCCATCACTTTTCAATACATAAATAGTGGAATCCACCAGCTCAACTCCTTCAAAATCATCTGGCGAGTGAAATGTCATTGAGTGTATGATGTCTCGTTTTATCAGATCATATTCAAAGACTCTACCTGTCTCATCGTCTACAGCCAAAATTGCATTGGGTTCGTGGAAGGATAGTCCTGAAATCTCTTCTAGAACATAAGGGAGAAAATATTTTTCAGAAGGTGATTTTAGGTCATAGAAAATCTCAAGATGCTCATTTACTAAGAATAGACTATCGGCATGTGTGCCAAATGCTCTGTTATCACAGCTGCTAATCGAAGGAATGATAATTATGAGCAATAAAAAAGGAAATATCTTCTTTATAAGAGATAGGTACTGCATAAATAAATGTTGAATTGAATAACACTAAATATGGCATTTTTTGTTCTAATTTGGAGATATAAAAAATGATTGTGGAGAATTCTATCGTCAATGAGGTGAAAATATATGTGAAAGGCATCTTAAAAAATGATCTTCCAGAGGAGATGGTGTACCATTCGCTAAACCATACAGAAGAAGTGGTGAACTCAGCGATGGAGATTGCCAAGGAACAAAGAGTAAGTAAACAGGAAGAGGATATCATACACATCGCAGCTTGGTTTCATGATGTAGGCTATGCAAAAGGATGCACGAGCCATGAAAAAAACGGAGCAGAGATGGCCCAATCATTTTTGCAAAGCAAAGGAGTCAATCAGCTAATAATAAATAAAGTGAAAGGATGTATTATGGCAACTCAAATGCCTCAGAATCCTTCAAACAGTTTGGAAAAAATACTCTGTGATGCCGATTTAATGCATTTGGCTAGATCCGATTACTTCAAAAAAGCCGATTTACTACGTGATGAGATCGAGCATGTAAAAGATCAGAAGATTTCAAAGAGCAAATGGCTTCAAATGAATGAGGAGTTTCTTAGCAATCATTGCTTCTTCACAGAATACGCAAAGAAAAATTATGAACCAGCGGTAAAAGAAAACCTCAAAAAGGTGACCGAAAAACTTAAGTCATGGAAAAAAAAGACAAAGTAGCCAAGCTGGAAGGCAAAATTGAGGAGCTAAAAGAAAAGCTAAAATCTGCTAAAGAGCTTAGCCCAACTAGAGGGATTGAGACGATGTTTCGAACTACTTCTAAGAACCATATGGAACTGAGTTCTATTGCCGACAATAAGGCAAACATTATGATCTCTATCAATTCCATTATTCTATCAGTCTTGGTCTCCGTATTGATCAGAAAGCTAGAAGAGTATCCACATTTAACAATCCCAGGAATCACGCTTACCATTGTGTGTTTAGTCACGATTATTTTCGCTGTATTAGCGACTAGACCCAATGTTACTAAAGGAAAATTTGAGCGTGAAGACATCTTGGCCAAAAAGACTAATCTGCTCTTCTTTGGCAATTTTCACAAAATGGATTTGCAAGATTATCAATGGGGAATGAAAGAGATGCTTAAAGATGCAGACTATCTATATAGTAGCATGATTAAAGATATCTACTTCTTGGGAGCAGTTTTGGGTAAAAAGTATCGACTGCTGAGGTATAGTTATACCATCTTTATGTTTGGATTTGTACTCTCAATTATCGGATTCATAGTTGCAGAACTTTTCTTCAAATCGCCCTATCCTTATTAGTGTTTATAAAAATTACCTGAGCCTAATAATTTCTATTTCTTGGTCGATACCTTTCATTTTCACTAGCCCCAAAGGAGCTCCGGTATTATCCAAATGCTTCACTTTTTCATAATATTTGGAGGATATAATACAGGTACAATTATAATCCTTCGTCATCTGCTCCAATCTAGCAGCTACAATCACTGGTATCCCTGACATAGAAAATTGCTGCCTCACCTTATTTCCAATATTTCCAGCAATGATATCTCCGCAGTGTATGCCAATACCAATGTTTATTTTCTCATCAGCTGTTTTGTTCATCTGTTCAATCCTATTTAAAATTTCCATGGCCGCATTATATGCACCCTCATAATTTCCACTAGCCTCTGAAGCAAATGAAGCCATGAGACCATCACCCATTATCTGATTAATAATGCCAGCATTTTTATGGATGCAATCCATTATTGGCTCAAAAAACTTGTTTTGAAATTTGTTCACCTCTTCTGGAGACAAGTATTGCACCTTATTCGTAAAATTTCGAATGTCTAAAAACAGGACTGTCGCTTCTATTTTAAAGCTTTCTCCATCGGTAGATTTCAATGCCTGAACTACTTCTTTGGACACCTGCTGGCTAAATAGTGCCTCAATCGAATCTCGTTCACCTTGTGTTTCAATAGAAATTTGAAGCCTCTTTTTTAATTCATTGGATACCAATCCTGCGCAAATCCCCGAGAGCAAAAACAAGCTCGACTTAGTATAAAAAACGATAGAAGGAAGTAATGATGAAGTATCATAATTTTCAAACGTCCAGTAGGAAATGCAAGTGTACACTAGCCCAATGTATAAACCACTGATAGCGCTAAGCGAAAATTTGAGATAAAGTGAAGAAACAATAATGATGGGGATGAAAGTGAAAATGAGCGGTGAATTAAGAAACTGTGCATTTTCTTCCCATCTAATTAAAATAATAAGCCAGATAAAAGGCACACTTGATTCAACTATAATGGAGTAAATCTTATAAGCATTAGGTAAAGGTTTCTTCAAATAGGAAAACCTTCCGACAAAATATCGAGAGATGAGTAGTAAAACAGCGAGACCCAAAGCGACCAAAATTCCAACGTTCATACTTCTGTTATCCACAAAAACTTCAGAAATAGTGATCGGAAAAACGATGATATTGATGAATAACAAAACTGTAGCAAAAAGAACTACACCTAAAAAGATTTCTAGTCTAACCTTTTCAGTATTGACGATTTCTAGGTCAATGCGTCTTTCTAATTTCTCAATTTGCATTTAATGCTTTAGCTTTTCAAGCTTAATTTTAATTACTTCTTACCGAAGTTATATACCTTATTGCAATAAGGTTGATGCCACCACGAGTCGCAATTAATAATGAACATAAGACTATTATCTGAAAATGACCTCAAAAGCTTTCATAGATCTTTCTGTGCTGCTTTTGCTACTAATTCGGTGCAGTTCAAACCGACGATAGAGGAATTTGAATATCGCATCAATAAGAAACTACATATTGACTACAATATGTCGGCAGCAACTTTTGATGGTGAAGATATCTTAGGGTTCATTATTCATACTTCCAATATTTACGAAGGAATACCGACTGCTTTTAATGGTGGTACGGGAGTTATTCCAGGATTTAGAAATCAAAAAACAGCAGAGCTACTCTATGAGTTTCTAATTCCTAGAATACGATCAAAACATATTGCTAGAATCCTGTTGGAAGTTGTGGAAACAAATAAAACAGCCATTCGACTGTATGAGAAAATGGGCTTTACTTTTCGAAGAAGTTTCCATTGCTACAAGCTGATGAATACATTGAGTGGGGATACTCAAAATATAGAGGAAGGAAACATAGAAGAACTCGATGCAGACTTTGCAGACTTTGAACCATCATTTGTGGATGGTATGGAGCAACTGAAAAAAGGAGAAGAGACAGTGCTTTTATACAAGAAAAATGAGCAAACAGTGGGGTATATCATATTCCAGTCTCATAAGGGTAGAATCTCCCAGCTGGCAGTTTCTCGTTTGCATAGAGGTGAAAACATAGGGTCAAAACTGTTAAACGCAGCGCGAGTAAGATCGCTCAAAACACTTACCATTATGAACGTGCCATACGATGAATTTGGATTTGACACTTTTTTAAAGAAATGTGGATTTGAGAATCAGGTCAATCAATTCGAAATGGAACTTATTCTATAGCTCCGTAGAAGCGTATATTTGTCCTTATTAATTAAAATTTTACATGCACTTTTCAGATCTTGAAAGCATCCCACATAGTCAACTTAGACTAAATACCGATTTGGAAGTGCTGAGATTTTCTACCGATTCACGTACTCTTTCAGGACATTCAGGAGATGTGTTCGTTGCATCAAAAGGAATAAGAGATGGACATGATTATGTTCTGCAAGCTTTCGAAAAAGGCATTCGAAATTTCATTTTGGAAAAAGAAGTTGCTTTAATCAAAACAGCCAATGTATTAATTGTCCCAAATTCAATAAACGCGTTTCAGAAAATAGCTCAAAATCATCGTGAAAGTTTTGAAATACCCATCGTAGCAATCACTGGTAGCAATGGAAAAACCATTGTGAAAGAGTGGTTGTTTACGCTGCTCTCTCAACATTTTTTTGCTTTCAAAAGTCCCAAAAGCTATAACTCTCAAGTAGGGGTTCCGGTATCGGTACTAGAACTCCGAAATGACCATGAGGTAGGAATTTTTGAAGCTGGGATATCTAAGGTTGGGGAGATGGAAAATCTTCAAAGGATGATCCAGCCCAAATTAGGAATATTTACCAATTTAGGTGTGGCGCATGCAGATGGATTTGAAAATGAATATCAGAAATTAGAAGAAAAACTCAGGCTATTTCATAACGCGGACCTACTCGTTTGTAGATCTGATCAGTCATGTTTTGAACAAATAGAAAAGCATGATGAAATAAAACTTATTACTTGGTCACTTGATGATTCAGGATCATTTAAGGTAGCATGGGAAGATGGAAGTATTCAGGTGAATGGTGACACTTTCAAGACTGAATTACACGAAAAGTCTACTCTTGAAAATTTAACCCATTGTATTGTATTGGCTATTGAAATGGGCTTAAGTAAAGCTGAAATTCAGAAAGGAATTGAGCTGATTAAATCAATCCCAATGAGACTGGAATTGAAAAGAGGTGTAAATGGAAGCTACCTTTTAGACGATAGTTATAACAATGATTTAATGGGGTTGAAAGTGGCACTTGATTATCTTGAGTCACATAAAGAGAATGAAAAAAGAACACTGATTTTATCTGACATTCTACACTCAGGTAGATCATCTGAAGATCTATACGGTGAAGTAGCAGATATTTTGACGCAAAAAAAAGTGGATCGATTGATTGGCGTTGGACCAGAAATTTCAAGCCATGCTAATCTGTTTAATCTAGAAAAAAACTTTTTTGAGAGCACGAAATCATTGCTTGAAAATATGCCTTCTTTTCAAGATGAAATGATTGTAGTAAAGGGAGCCAGAACTTTTGAGTTGGAAAGAGTCGTGCAGAGACTAGAGGAGAAAAGCCATAGAACAGTCTTGCAGGTAAATTTTGAAGCTCTCAATCACAATCTTAATCAATATAGGAACTTACTTTCCAATAAGACCAAATTGATGGTAATGGTTAAAGCCAATGCTTATGGAAGCGGAATTTTGGAGGTTGCTAATTTCCTGCAACATCAGCGAGTAGACCAGCTGGGTGTTGCGTATGTAGATGAAGCGATTGAGTTAAGGAACAATGGAATTACCATTCCAATTATGATCATGAACCCTCACATTGAGCGATTTGACCAGTTTGAGTTTTATGGACTTCATGCTGAAATTTTTAGCATTTCACATCTCAAAAGGCTGCTTAATGATACTAAGGTACCTCCTCCCATTCACATTAAAATTGATTCAGGAATGCATAGATTAGGATTTTCACCTGATCAAATTCCTCAACTCATCGAAGTATTAAGAGAAAATCCAACACTTAAAATAGAAGGAATTTTCACACATTTTTCTAGTTCTGATCTTGAATCAGAAGATGACTTCACACATCAGCAAGCATCCGTTTTCAACAATGCATATGATCAGATTGCAAGCGTCATTGGTTATAAGCCAACGAAGCATGCATTAAATTCTCCGGGCATGGTGCGTTTTCCAGAGTACCATTTTGATATGGTACGCTTAGGAATTGGGCTACATGGATTTGACCCAACAAATAAACTTCAACTGCAGTCTGTGAGTCAGCTTGAGACCGTCATTTCTCAAATTCAACATTTAAAAAAGGGAGAAACAGTAGGTTATTCCCGAAAGGGGAAACTTGAAAAAGACGCCCAAATAGCAGTAATTCCTATCGGTTATGAAGATGGATATTTGCGTGTATTTGGAAATGGAAATGGCGCAGTGAATATAAATGGCGTTAACTGCCCAACAGTAGGAAACATTTGCATGGATATGACGATGGTGGATGTATCTACAGCAAACTGCAAAGAAGGAGATAAGGTAATGGTCTTCGGTACCGAACCTACCATTGAGCAGCTAGCCAAATGGTCTAATACAATACCTTACGAAGTGCTCACCAATGTAAGTAGCAGAGTGCGAAGAATATTTGTTTCGGAATAATAGTTCTACACTAAGAAATTCATAACCGAAATCGGCCATCCTCCAAAACATTTCTTTAAACTCTTCTGGTTGCTTTGCCATTATATTTTTCAAGGGGTTTTTTTAATAGAGATCTCATCTTAATTACCATTCTCATTAACCTTTTCTCATGACAGAAAACCTTACAGTGCAAACAGTTGACACAACAAATTGGTATAGCGGTGATGACGGAATATATGCTCCAATTGAAGAAGCCTCACTTTTTCTAGAAAAGCGGATGAATGGTGAAATTTTGAGCGAGGAAACCTTTAGCCAAATGACCTCTTGGAATAACGAGAAAAATCCTGACTATGGATTAGGATTAGAGACCACCGCAGGTTTTCCTTTTCATTTTTTAATGGGGCATTCAGGGAGTGGTATAGGGATGCGTCGGATTTCTATTATTTTCCAAAGCAAGATCTTATTGTTGAAACAATATGTAATTCAGGGCTGAGATCCGCTTCAAAAGAATACGCTAAAGTCTATTATCGCATGAGAAGCAAAATCATCTTTAAGCTATTCATCTGGTAGATGAACTCCTAATCGAAAGCTTACAAGACAGATGCGCAAGCTTAGAATAAAAAAAAGATAAATTACTAAATAAAAGTATAGCAGTCACAAATAATAGTATTACTTCTAAACATAATTGTATTACCATCGTATAAAGTAAAAAAATTATATAAATATGGAAGTAGGCAGAATAAAAAAAGCAGATAAGAGCACATTGGCATATTATCCCTTCAGTAGAGTAGAAGTTCTAGAAGATAATACCGAAATACACCTGAGAAAATATGACTTGGAACGGGCAATGAGTCTAGGTAATCTTTACAAGCACTCAGTTAATATTTATTTTCAAAATACGTCAGGGGAAACAATGCTAGTTAGCGGATCAATTTGGGCAATCACTTCACAGTTTATTCAAATGAAAGGTGATATTACTATCCCTATTCATGCTATAAGCAGGGTAGATATATAATCAATATTTTAAGGAGTACTACGTTGTTGAGTGAAGTATCACCAGAAGAACGTGAGTCCGAAAAATAATGAGATTGTGAAGAAAGAATATCATAATTCTAATAGGTAGCTGAACTTTTTACTTCCGCTGCGAAAAAGGACCTAAATAACTCTTGGAGAGTTTTATGGTGCTCCAATATCGCTCCGAGTTCCAATTCAAACTTCCTACTTCCTTTCAGATGAAAAGGTGAAGCTAGTATAAAGTATCCCCACTTAAATTAATTGATGATACTAGTCAATTTAAAAGGATTCTTTATGAGACACCAAGAATATCTTAGGCTATTAAATTCGCTTATCCTCGAATCTCGTTTTAATTTAGAATCTTAATTTCTTTTATGATTCATTTAATACAATACGACGCAGATGGTTTTTGGGAAAAGCATGGGATTGATCCAGCAGAGGCGGCAAAGCTGATTGATCCAAAAAAAATAAACTGGATCGATGTGGACCATGCTGAAAAATTTTTGGTGGAAGACACATCCAATTTATTCAATGTCCACCCGCTCATTACAGAGGATATTCTGAATACAGATCAGCTTCCAAAGTTTGAGGCTTTTGAAGACCATATTTTCCTTTCTCTAAAAATGCTTCGATATGATAGCGAAACGGATCATATTAGTCAGGAACACTTAAACATCGTATTGTTCGATAACCTCCTAATCACCTTTCAGGAAGGGCTGCCCGGAGATGTATTTGACGACTTGAGAGATCGGCTATCTAAAGGAAAAGGAATTATTAGAAAGAATACCGTGGAGTATTTGCTTTATCACTGTTTAGATGCCGTAGTTGATAATTACATGGAAATAAGTGAACAGCTAAGACGGAAGATGGAAGGGATAGAAGCGGCTCTTATTACAGATACACAGTTTGATGCCCCAGAAGAAGTCATTAGACTAAAGAAAAAGATCAACGCTTTACGTATGTACACCCTACCACTTTGGGACGCTTTCAAGCAAATGAAGACAGAGGGGTCAAAGTTTTTTCATCCAGATTCTAAGGTTTACTTCGAAGACATAAGTGACCACATTAAGTTTTTGCTTAGCTTTTTTGATACCGCAAGAGAGATGCTGCGAGATATCATGGATCTTTATCAAACCAACCTGAACAATGAGATGAACAAGGTCATGAAAACACTGACTGTTGTTTCAGCTATATTCATTCCTCTTACATTTTTGGCAGGGATTTACGGTATGAATTTCGACTTTATGCCGGAGTTACATTATGACTGGGGTTATGCATACGTGTGGTTTTTGATGACTACTACTACCATAGGAATGGTTCTTTACATGAAGAAGAAGAAATGGCTGTAATCAGCTAATCTAGCTTGAGAATAATGTCAAACATTAGCATAGGCTTGCAGTCATAAATACTATTAACTATAAAAATAGTAATAAAACTACTTTTATAGTTATACTTGTGGCGATATCTGGAACTAAATACCCAACTAAGAAAGATGGAGACAAGTCACACCGATAAGAAAAGAAATATAGGAATTGATGTCCTGAGAGGATTCAGTATTCTATTGGTCATCTTACTTCACATCAATATTCACTTTGGTCTTAAATATTCCTTTCTCAGTGAAGTCCTTCCATCAAAATTATTCTCATTCCTTTTTTGGAATGGCTTTTACGGAGTGGTGATATTCTTCACTTTATCTGGTTATCTAATCACTACATCGATCTTGCAGCGCTCACAATCGCTTTCCAAAATCAATCTCAGACAATTTTATTGGTTTCGGTTTTCCCGGATCATGCCTCCACTACTGGCACTTCTGGCTGTACTATCCTTACTTCATCTTACAGGAGTAAATGGTTTTGTCATCAACCCAAATAAGACTTCTTTACTTAGAGCCATCTTTTCAGTTCTCACCTTTCATTTCAACTGGCTGGAAATACAAGTCGGATACCTCCCTGCCAACTGGGATGTGCTTTGGTCTATCTCGATTGAGGAGTGTTTTTATCTCATTTTTCCGATAGTCTGTTTATTTCTAAAAAAGGATTGGCAGTTTGTTTTTATCCTCATTGCATTCATTTTCATTTCGCCTTGGGCACGTATAGAATTGTTCCCGGACAATGATCTAGCATATAAAAATCATTTAGGATCAATTGACTCGATTGCTTTCGGCTGTATGACAGCCATCATTGCTCATCGAGTAAACATATCAAAAATAGTAAATGCGTTCTTGCTCATTTTGGGTATTGTTATGATGGTATTGGTCATGTTTTACAAAAGCATTGTTTGGCAATCGGGACTAACTGAGCTTGGATTGAACGTAACCATTCTTTCCATTGGTGTTTCTATGGTGGTGCTTTGGATGCATGACAGACAAAAGAAAGGACTCCAACAAAACTTTCTTGCTTTTCGCTGGCTTAAAAAAATGGGTGCCTACAGTTACGAAATATATTTAACTCACATGTTTGTGATAACTCCAATAGCTCAATTAAAAAAAAACTATGAGCTCGTATACTATTGGCTCATTCCACTTACAATCATTAGTATATTGCTATCGTATCTACTTGGGTGGTTTATTTCTACTTATTTTTCGGATCCGATAAACCATTGGTTGAGAAGCCGTTCTCTTAAATGGAATTAATTCCGATATTCCCTTTCCAGGTACTCATAAAATCTATTTTGAAAGTCTTTGGTAGAAATATTGAGCGAGCGCTTGATATCTCCATTCGTTTTTATTAGGTCTTGAACAGCCCCCCACCCAAATTCCGATTCTATGTATTCTATCAAATAATACCCCAAAGCATATTTCATCTCAGATGAGCGATCCTTTTCTATTTGCTTCAGTGAGGGGTATTTGCCCTCTTTCATAAATTCAAGCTCGAAAGGGTTATCTACCCATCTACAACATCCTTTGTAGACCGCAATCCCTTCCCACAGCCATCCTGGAGGTCTTTGATTATCAGAGATCAAACTCAAGTGCATACAGTGGATAAATTCATGTGCAATCATTTCATAGGCGTCTATTTTTTCTCCTCTAATTTGCTCCGCCACAGTTGTAGATAGCATCCTAATTTCATTTTCATCCCAAGCTCTTCCCATTTGCCATTGAGGAGCTCCTGGAGTTAATACTGCATTGTGATAGCTCTTTAGATCAGGATAGATTCTGATGGTAGTCGTTGGGAAACTGACTAAACCAAAATCCTGTATCAAGTCTTCAAAATTTTTCTCAAGCGTCATCGCAACACTAGGAATATGAGCAGTATCCAC
>CAYGTD010000042.1:0-17211 GCA_964352725.1 uncultured Roseivirgaceae bacterium | reverse complement strand
GTACCAAGTTCTGGGTGAGTAGACATAGTTTGTAAATTATAAAATATTAACTGCCACTAGTGTAGATCGGATCAAAACTGTCTTCAAAAATAATTTCTTCATTTGCTTTCAATTTTAGCTGATATGGTCCTTTTGGAATTTTAAGTATCCAACTTCTTTCATTTTCTTTTAGGCTTTTCGAAACTTCATAAGTTGTTTTTTCTGTTTCTACAATAAGAAAAACATCTACCTGAGATAACCTATCACTAATAATGTGAAAATCAATACTATCACCATTCTCTTGAGGAATAACTACGATGGATTGATACCATTTCTTTACTACTTCAAAACCTAATTTAGGTGTCAAATCATATTCAAGCACGCTCCAAGATGGACCATCCCATATATCATTCAATTGCCAAAAAAGAGTACCCATACAATGTGGCTTACTTAATCTATGGGCCTGAATTGCAGTTTTTAAAGCCAATGCCTGTGACTTTTGACTATTTAATATATAGTTCTTAAAATTTTTAGACTGCCCAAAATATTTCCGAGATACCTTGGTGATCATACTGTTCCCAATGTAACTCTTTTGTCTGTTCTGAATAATCGGAGAATCTAAGTAAATCTCGCCTGAATCAATTGCTGAGGAGAGCGATTGATATGATGGAAAAGATTGGAAACCGTACTCTGCCATAAACCTACCAACATTAGATTTATAGTTTTGCAAAGGTTCTTTTCCATGCCATACTCCCCAATAGTGCATACTGCTATGATTGAAATTTTCAGGTGTTCCCCAATTAGAAAGTGGTGATGTGCTTACATAATCAATATTTGGTGTAAGTGAATTCAAAAGTGAAGGTATTTTGTCATGAAACAATGTCTTATAATTATGCCAAATAGCTGCTGAATCCTCAGAAGAATAGTCAAATTGTTTTTGCCAACCCCAATTCTTCCAAGCAACTTCTATTTCATTGTTTCCACACCAAAGCGCAATGGAAGGATGTGACTTTAGCCTATTTACATTATCCAATACCTCTTCAATGACATTCTCATGAAACACAGAATCTCCAGGATACATACTACCTGCAAACATCAGATCTTGCCATACCAAAATACCATTTTCATCACATAGCCTATAAAAATAATCTCTCTCATAAATGCCTCCTCCCCACACTCTGAGCATATTCATATTGGCTTCTTTTACTTTACCAATAAGTTGGTCATACTGATCATTTGTAACACGTGATGGAAAAATATCCTGAGGAATATAGTTTGCACCCCTCATAAATATGGGTTTACTATTGACTTTAAAATAGTAAGAAGTGCCAATACTGTCAGCTTCATTTACTAATTCAACGGTCCTTATTCCATAATTAATCGTTTTTTTGTCATATACATGTATGTCATCCAAAAGCTTAACTTCCATCGAATAAAGAGGCTGATCTCCCACACCATTAGGCCACCAAAGTTTCGGGCTATTAATTGTCAATGAGAAACGAAATTCATTCCTTCCTGATTGTAATAAAACAGTATTAAGCTGATCATTGATACTTAGAGTAGTGAGTCCAGAAACATCGGAATTAACACTTACAAATACTTCAATAATCGCCTCATTGTTCCTTATTGATTTTGTAGATACAATTACCTCTTCAATCTTTAGATCATTCCAAGTATTAATTTTAATTGGTCGCCAAATACCTGACGACACAAACCTTGGCCCCCAATCCCATCCAAACTGATAGGCTGCCTTTCTAGTGAATGAACTCACCTGAATCTCTCCAGTCTCATTTCCTGATGGTAATTTATAGGGAAAGAGACTTACCTTTTTTCTATTTTCATTAAGAGGAGAGGTGAAGTCAATTCTTAGCATATTTTTTCCCAGTTTCAAAAAATCCTTCACTTCTATAGAGTACTTACGAAACATATTACTCGATTTTAAAATAAGCGAGTCATTGAGAAAAACTTCAGCATATGTATCTAATCCCTCAAATTCTAATTCAATGTGATCATTGTCTAATATATCGTCATCTATAACCCACACAGATTGGTAAATCCAATCCTCATTTTCTAAATACTGTAGGCTCAATTCATTGTTATTTCGATAGGGATCGTCAATCAATGCATTACGAAATAAATCAAGATGAACTACACCTGGGACTTTTGCTGGAAGCCAGCTAGTATCTTTTGCATTCTTAAATTTCCAGTCATATGAATAGTGTATTGATTGATTATTTTTTTGATTGTCACAAGAAATGATCATCAGAAAAACAATAATATAGAGTGAGTATTTCATCAATTAATCATATTCATTATCGCTGCAATTTTTTCTTCATCAGGTATATACTGACTGCCCATATTTAATTCCATTTCTTTTACCTTCTTTCTTGAAGAGAAGTGTACAGCATCTACGCATGACTCCAGTAGACTTTGAATATTATTTTGATTGACTCCTCCCCCTGCCATTATTTGAATTTTATCTTTCGCGATCATACTTAGTTTTCTTATTAATTCAACGCCTTCAACAGCTGATCTTTGTTGACCCGAAGTAAGTAATCGATCAATACCAAGCTCAATGAGTTGATATATTGTATTTTCAGGATTTGGCACTAGATCAAAAGCTCTGTGAAAAGTAACTTCAAGATTATTCGATTTTGCAAATTCTACTAGTTCTTTATTTAAATCAAAATCAAACTCGTTTGATCGATTTAGCACACCAATTACTACTCCAAAAGCTCCAAGCTTTTTAGCTAATTTAATGTCACGTTTTATGAGGTTAATTTCTTCTGAGTTATAGCAAAAATCACCCCCTCTGGGCCTCACGAGTACATGTACCTCAGGTGCAAATTCAACAATTGTCTCAATTAAGTTTGCACTCGGAGTAATACCTCCTAAATCAAGTCCTGAGCATAACTCAACTCTTTTGGCCTTATACTTTGCAGCCAATTTGGCCTCCTCTATGGACTCAATGCAAACTTCAACATCCATTTACTTAACGATTATTTCATCTATGAATAACCAAGCTTTAGAGCCTGCAGCTTCATGCCATTCAGGAACAGTCAATTGATTTTCAGCTGAAAATTTTACGTATTTAGCTGTCAAGACCTCATCAGCCTTTACAATCATATTTTCAATGTATTTACCCCTCTTTTTTGGTTCAATTTGTGGAGAAGTTTCACCAATCCATATCCACTCCTTCCCATCTTTTGAAAGGTAGACATCAACCTTCAAAGGAAGGAAAATCCAAGCATTGTTATACTGGTAGAAATTAGCTGAGACTGATTCAACCTCTTGCTCTTTCCCTAAATTAATAATTCCAGTAATATGCTCTCCAAAATATCCTTGCCACTTCCCATCCCTGAAATCATCACTAGCAAGTAAACCATCTGCTAAGCCCATTTTACCTCCGGCAGTATATGTAGGATTATATTCAGATGTCAATTCTGGTAAAACACCAAATGCTTTATGATACTCAACCTTTTGTCTGACAGTATCTCCATAGTGACTATTGCCTTTTTTAGCCATCGCTAAAAGAGTCCCAGAAAAATTTAATTCGATTGGGTTTTCATATGCTATAAAATCAGATCCGTTAATAGAATATGATAGGTCTAAATCAGGTAAGCCCGGGTCAAGTTGTATGTCCAAATTACTATTTGAAGTGATATAAACCGATTTGCCCTCCAGCCCATAGTCAACATCCTTTCTCTCTAAAAAATCATACTGTTCTTGAACTCTACCATAGAATTCTTCAAAGCTTCTTTCTTTATCGAAGGTCCAAGCTACTTCTGAAAACGCAAGTAGTCTAGGAAATACTTTTTGATCTAGAGTAGATTCATCAGGAACGTGCTCTGTCCACATATTCACTTCACCTCCAAGTATATTTTGATGATATTCTTCTTCTAAATCTTCTGGAATAAGATTAAATGAATACACTTTCTTTAGGTCTATAGACTCAAGACTATAATCTAAGTATGCATGACTTGTAGGAGAGAAAATAACCTTATGATTTTCCCTAGCAGCATCTCGTCCATATGACATTCCCCTCCAACTTTGCACAACAGCATTTGGAGACATGCCTCCCTCCATGATTTCATCCCATCCTATCAATTTTCGACCATTATCATTTAGAAAGGTCTCAATTCGTTCTATAAAATAACTCTGCAGCTCATGTTCATCACGCAAACCTTCCTCCTTTATTCTTCGCTGACATTTATCACAATGCTCCCATCTATATTTTGGTGCTTCGTCTCCACCAATATGGATGTATTCTGACGGAAATAATTCCATTACTTCAGTGAGAACATTCTCTAAAAACACAAACGTTCCCTCATTACCTGCACAGTATATTTCTTTAAAAACTCCCCATTCATTCACTACTTCAATTCCTTTTCCAACACATGAAAACGCTGGATATGCAGCTAAGGCTGCCTGCGAATGCCCTGGTAATTCAATTTCAGGAATTATGGTAACAAAGCGTTTATTCGCATAATCAACAATCTCCCTAATTTGATCTTTGGTATAGTAGCCACCATATACAGATCCATCCTTTTCTGTTCTCCATGCGCCAATTTCTGTCAGTTTTGGATATCTATCAATTTCGATTCTCCAACCTTGATCCTCCGTCAGATGCCAATGCAATACATTCATTTTGTAATACGCCAAAAGATCGATGTATTTTTTTACAACATCTACAGAAAAGAAATGTCTACTACAGTCAAGTAGAAAGCCCCTATGTGGAAAATAGGGGTAATCAACAATCTCCATTTTTGGAATAACCCAGCCATCATTGTGTTTTATAATACTTTGTAATAATGTTTGAATAGCATAAAATGCCAATTGTTCATCACTCGCTTCAATTAATATTTCAGTTTGAGACACATTCATTTTGTATCGGTTTTCTAAAGAATCATTTAACTGAATTTTTAACAAATTATGACCTTCAATCTCTTGCGAAGGATATACAGAGTATTCATCGAGACTCTTTATTATAATATCCTGAAGCAAAGGATTTGAAACGTCTATGAAAACATCATTCAAATCAAAATATCCCTTTGTGAATTCAACATTTTGAGGCATTGGAATTAACCTCAATTCGCTCTTGAAAGAAGAGTTTGTTTCACACCCAAAAAGTATAAACAGAGCGATAAAAATTGGAATCAATTTCATTTTGAAAAGTTAGCAAATACAGGCAATAATCGTTCAATTAATACTCATTGCTAAAATTAAGAGACAATAATGATCCAAAATTTAAACCAAAGAGTAACTATTGCAACTAGATAACCTAGCACATCCAAATACAAACAAGATTTACTTATCATAAGTAACCAATTGCATCTTGATGAGTATTTACACTAGGTTCTCATGCAACTATTAGCAGTTGAATCCATTCTTTATAATAACGCAACACCATAGCTCAACATTTATGTTACGGAATTTCCTACTCATTGCTATTCGTAATTTGAAAAAAAATAGCCTTTACTCGTTCATTAATATTTCAGGTTTATCAGTAGGCATTGTGTGCAGTGTGTTGATTTTGCTCTGGGTCGCTGATGAATTATCATTTGACAAATTCATACCAAAATCAAATAGGCTATACCAAGTTTGGATAAGTTCAGATTTTGATGGTAAAGTGAATAACTGGAGGTCTGTACCTCTACCAGTATATGATGCGATGAAAACGGCAGATAACAGCATCAAAAACTCTGTAGTGGCAGGCTGGGGTGCTAATCGCCTTTTAACAGTTGGTGAAACTAGAATTATAAAGGAAGGCTACTACGTAAGTGAAGAGTTTTTGGAAATGTTTGAGTTTCCAATGGTTTCAGGTTCTCCAGACATTGCACTAGACGATCCTATGTCTATTATACTCTCTGAGTCTCTTGCTGAAATACTATTTCCGGAAGAGGATCCAATGGGAAAAATGGTTCGTTTAGAAGATGAAGGAACACTGCAAGTAACAGGGATTGTAAAAGACGTTCCTCAAAATTCAACTTTCCAATTTGACTACTTAGCCACTTGGAAATATCGAGAATCTGTGAATGAGTGGATAGCTAATAACAAAACCAATTGGGGCAATTATTCATTTCAAATATTTGTAGAGCTGGATGATTCAAATAATGAAGCTTTAGTAGAAGATGTCATCGCTGATATGGTGATGAAAAATAATGATGATAACGACATACCCAATCATCTATTCCTTCATCCTATGGAAAAATGGAGGCTTTACTCCAACTTTAATGACAAAGGAGAAGAGAGTGGTGGAATGAGTGATTACGTTCAGTTGTTCACGCTAATTGCATCATTCATCCTCATCATTGCCTGCATTAATTTCATGAATTTGGCTACTGCAAGATCTGAAAAGAGAGCCAAAGAAGTGGGCATTAGAAAGAGCATGGGATCAACTCGATCAGAACTTATAAGTCAGTTCATTGGTGAGTCAATTTTTATTACTGCTATTGCCTTCGTCATTGCCGTTATTTTAACAGAGCTGTCATTACCATTTTACAATGATCTGGTAGATAAAAAATTATTTATTGACTATTCTGAACCCCTTTTCTGGATTATTTCCTTAAGTGGAATTTTTCTGATTGGATTCATTTCTGGTAGCTACCCTGCATTATATCTTTCTGCTTTTGATCCCGTAAAAACGTTAAAAGGAACTCTGAAGGCAGGTAAAGGATCTACCACTCCAAGAAAAGTCTTGGTAGTGCTCCAATTCGGATTTTCAATTTTGCTTCTTATAAGCACAGTTGTCATTTTTAAACAAATAGAGCTGGTAAAAGACAGAGACTTGGGATACGATCAAGAAAACCTGATTTCCATTGAGGTTACAAATGATTTGAGTGATAACTATGATTTATTAAAACAAGATTTATTGCAATCTGGAGCGGTAGAATCAGTCACAAGATCAAATAGTGAAATCACATCTATCAACTCCAATAACTTCTTAGACTGGCCAGGGAAACCTGAATCTCAAAAAGTAATCTTCACTACAATTACAGCGGAGTATGACTATGCTAAAACAATGGGTATTGAAGTTTTGATGGGAAGAGATTTCTCAAAAGAATTTTCAACCGATACTTCTGCCATAGTCGTAAATAAAGCAGCACTGGAATTGATGGGATTAGAAAATCCAATTGGGACTAACCTAGATCTTTGGGGTGATAGCAGAAGACTCGTTGGAGTGATAGACAATGTATTAATGGGGTCTCCTTATGAGCCCGTAAAACCTCTTTTTGTAATCCTTCAAGATTGGGGCGGGTACATATCTGTGAGAATCAAAAAGACAAATGATCTTCAGGAGTCATTGGCATCAGTTCAAAGTGTGTTTGAAAAGCACAATCCTGCTTATCCTTTTGAATACAGTTTCATGGATGTGGAATTTCAAAGGAAGTTTACGACGATTAGCATGACACAAAAGCTCGCTACATTATTCGCATTTCTTGCAATATTAATAACTGGGCTCGGACTATTTGGATTAGCCTCTTTTACTGCTGAACAACGAATAAAAGAAATTGGTATTCGTAAAGTGTTAGGGGCTTCTATCACAAGCTTGATGAGTTTACTTTCAAGGGACTTCACCAAATTGGTTGTCATTTCATTTATCCTAGCGGCACCTACAGCATGGTATCTTCTAAACTCGTACCTAGACAGGTATACTATACGAACTCAAATCTCTTGGTGGATATTTCCTGTGGTAGGTGTTTTAGTATTACTCTTTGCTTTGGGGATCGTTTCTACTCAAGCAAAACGAGCAGCTAAAGCAAATCCGATAGATTCTTTGAGGAGCGAGTAAGGTGGCTTAAAAAAACAAACGGAGCGCCCTCACCAAAGCAACTCCGTTCTTATTCAACCAGCTATGGATGTCTTTAGATATCCAAGTCTCAATATTAGTCAAGAAAATACTCTGCATGCAGAGAGATTCGTTTATCAATCTAAAATCTTAGATAAATGTGTATTTCTATCCGATAAAGAAATTTCGTATTGTACTATTCGAAGTTTAGTAACCTCCTATGATAGTTGATCTGACCTAGGTGATAATTGAAATGACCATACAAATGGAAAATGAATTCTGAAGCGGTCATAGGATAACCAAATGGTTGCGAAGGAAATTCTTGACCTAATTCTTCTTTACTTACAGCATCCAAATAAGCACAGACCACTCTATCTGTCTTTTCCATCTCTTGCTCGAGTTTTACTAAGGAAACTCTTCCAGAAAACTCAAATGGACGATCTCTCTCGAAACCTGAATCTGTTAATATCGCACCAATAAAGTGTTGGAGATTTCCGCATAGATGCAGAGCTAGGTTACCTGCAGAGTTGGCAATTTCTCCTTTCACAACCCATAAGTCATCCTCTTTCGTGTATAAGCTTAGCTCCTTTGAGAGTCGCTTCAAATCTCTTTTAAAGAGCTTACTCAGTTCAATTCCTACATTCATATATCACATTAATTATTCACTTAGGACCACCTCAAGTGTATATAAATCTTCTATTGACGCTAAAAATCCTTCTTTCAAATCCTTTTTTAGCATCCCATCTATCTTGCAGCTCAGTTGAAAATCACGCTCAATCACTTCTATTTCAAAGTCGGAAATAAGTCTTTCTACATTGCTAAGGATATCATAAGGAAATTTCATTTCAAAATTTATCGTTTCAAAAATCTCCTTTTTAGTCACTTTACTTAGTGCGTCTCCAGTTGCGGATTTGTAGGCATTAATTAGTCCACCCACACCTAGTTTTGTTCCTCCAAAATACCTAACAACAACAACCAATACATTGGTTAATTCATATGAACGAATCTGACCTAAGATAGGATCTCCTGCTGAGTGATTGGGTTCTCCATCGTCATTTGCTCTGAATGTTTGATTGTCCATTCCAAGCACCCAAGCGTAGCAATGATGGCGAGCATCATAATGTACTTTTCTAAGATCTTCTTGGATATTTTTGACTTCCTCCTCAGAGGAAATCGGATAAGCATAGGCAAGAAACTTACTCCCCTTTTCTTTATAAAGACCTTCGGAAGAAGTGGGGATCGTATGATAAGTGGTTAGAGTTTTGATAATAGTCGTTTTGCCTCTGTTTCAATATGCTCAGTTTCCGCAAACTGAAGAGCTAAATTAAGCGATTCTTTAGCTTCTTCATTTTGGCCATTCCTTACTTGAATACGCGCGAGACCTAAGTAGCCAAAGCCCTTGAAATATTCCCCATGAACTTTTACTTCTTTACCAAAATCTAATCCTCTTTTATAAGCAAGTTCTGCCTTCGACATATTAAGAATTATTTTCTCCTCATAATATCCCAAAAAGACATATCCTGGTAATTTATAATAAGGATTTTCATCTTTAGTCAAGGCATAAATCACCTCTAATGGAGCATTTCTAAAATCAACAGGATTGGCTAGTGATTCGAGGTATTTTGCTTTTGCAAAAAAATTATTAGGATACATATTACAAAGCTTAGACAAATGTTCCTGTGCCTTTATCGGGTTATACTCGTAGCGCAGATAAATATAGCTTAGGTATACATCTGCCTCCACCCTGGAAAAGACGGACTTTTCACTTGCCATTTCCAGCTGCTTAAGTCCAAGAGCTATATCGCCACTTTTAAAAAACCATAATAGTGGCCTATAAACTGGGTGTTTTTCTGGATATTTTTCACGAAAGTAATTGTAGAGTCCCGTTGTTAACAAAAACTCAGGGTAATCATCCACTATTTCAAATCCTTTTTTCAATAGATTATAAGCACTGTTTGCCTCAGATAATGCTTTCATGGAATAGCCTTGATCCGCATAGTATTCTGCAAGCAAACCATGAGAAGCCATTGCGAAAAATACCATTTCTGGATCTTGTAATTTTGGATCTAATTCTTTTGCAATCCCAATAGCTTTATATAATTCGTCTTGCATTTCCTCAAAGACCTCTTCTGTAATAGTGGGAATATTGAACCAAAGCAATGTCATTGCGCGCATCAAGGGAACCACTGGGTGATTAGGTAGTTTTTCATTGACCTGATCAATATAATAATAAGCAGAGTCTGGATAGGCGTTATAAATATGATCTGCACCTCTCCTAATGAGATCACTCAGTTTTTCATTATTAAAAACCTGCGAGGAACTTGAAAAACAAAAACATAAGAATATGATGGTGAAAATGGACTTCAAGAAAGTGAATTTTTTATAGATTAAATTGTAAAATTTAAAGCACGCAAGATAACAATGTATACGATGGTTTAAAAAAGTCAATCATTAATTTTGCGCTCTATGGAGATAAAAATTATCGAAGATATTACACTCATTGATGCTACACATTCAATTGTCTATTTTAGTCAATCCTACTTATCAACTCAACGTCACCATCAACTATTATCTTATTCTACTAATAACATCAAATTGATTGTTGTAGTTTCAGACCAATTGGCAATAAGTATACCAAGAAGTCCCTTTGGTTCATTCGCAATTGAAAAAATAGTAGAGGAAGATCAATTTCGTTCATTTGTGAATGCTGTAAAAAAAGATCTTAAAAAACGCAATATCAAACAGCTAGTAATCCATCATCCATCCAAAATATATAAAGGCTTTATCTCAACTACAATATTAGAAAAAAGCGGATTTAGTTTAACCTATACGGACATTAATCAGCACATTGCTTTGGCCTCAAATTGGGCAGTGAATCTTCACAAGATGCAGAAACGGAAACTTCAGTCGTTAAAAGAAAGTGGATTTGAATTTAGAAAAATGGAATCCTCAGAAATGGAAACGGCCCATCAGTTTATTTCCGCTTGTCGGCAAGTTCAAGGCCTGACTATCAACATTGAATGGGAGCACTTGCAGAAATTAAGTGAAAAGACAAATGCTTATGAAAGTTTTGGAGTTTTTAGAGATAATAAATTATCAGCTGTTTGCATCACCGTAAAGGTATCAAGCGAAGTTGCTTATTACTATTTACCAGCAACTAGTCCTACTTTTCGAACAGAGAGCCCAATGGTCATGCTGATTGAAGGCATGGCAAATCACTATATGGAAAAGGGATACAAAACCTTTGATATGGGCGTGTCTTCTCTTCTCGGAAAACCACAAGACAGCCTCATAATGTTCAAAGAGCGAATGGGTGCAACCAAAACAGAAAAGCCTACTTATATACTAGAGATTTAAAGTGATTGGATAATTGACTCATCCAAACATTTGGTGAAAAGCGATCTTCTAGCTCTTTTCTGATGTCTGCTGCTTTGAACAGACCTACTGTCTCAATCATTTCAGAAATTTTTTCAGATAAATCTTCTTGAGTAGTTTCACATAGCAAACCTGTTTGACTCGAAACAATCTCTTCTGGTCCACCACATTTTGTCGCAACTACTGGCTTTCCACATGACATAGCTTCTAGCAATACATTGCCAAACGTTTCGTATTTACTTGGTAAGACTAGAAACTTACAACTCATAATAGCATTTCTGACTCCTACTCTATCAAGTTCACCCAGAAACTCAACTTTATCGCCAAGTTGATTTTCTTTCGCTTGCTTTTCCAATGCCTTTCGTCTTGAGCCAGTCCCTACAATTTTCAACTTGATGGCAGGAATATTTTTTACTGCATCTAACAATAGATCAAAACCTTTTTCATCTTCTAGTCTGCCAATTGATAAGGCATACTGATCATCGCTTTCATTTACTTCAAAAAAGGAAGTATCAACAGGATTGTGAATCACCGTGACTTCAGGAATCCATTGACTCAATTCTTTGCATTGAAATTCACTAGTCACAAATACTTGATTCGCTGAATTAATTGCATCAAGTAATTCCACTTTCATTGAACCAACTTCATTTAGCAATTGACGAAACATGAAACCACCCAACCGAACGTGCACTGCGTAAGGGATATCATATTTTTCAGAGAGATAGCTTCCAATAAGTGCTCCAGGATAGGAGGCTTGGACAAGCAAAATATCTGGTGGTCCGAATTCTAAAACATAATGCTGAAAATTTAACTCGTTGCATCGTACGATTTCATTTAAATTTCCCTGCTTAAATTTCTTAGTCCAAGACAAGGCGGGTTGATAATATTCGATCAAGTTACTATTCTCCTTTTTCGAAAATACATCTAAAGAATGTCTTTTTAGCTTGCTTACGTTCTTAAAGTGATCTTTGACCCAGAGCAATTTTTCATCTTTCCCTTGTCCCCATAAACTAACTCCAATTTTCCACTGAGGCTGAAGACGAGCCATCATAGTAACCTGCTCTTTTATGAAAATTCCGTAAGAGGGGTTAGTCTCAGAAGGATACCAAGATGGAATGACAAATACATTCATGAGTTTAACTTTCGTCTAATTCTGAGACTTCTTTAGTTAGTTTGTAATAAAACAAGTCTTAAATTAATTCAACTCTAGTTGATAAAGACAATCTCAAACATGAACTTGGCAGAATGAATGCTCAACCGTTGGTTTCGGTGATTTGCCTATGCTACAATCAAGCGACTTTCGTCGCGGATGCTATCCAATCTGTTTTTACTCAAGATCACAGTAATGTTGAGCTCATAGTGGTGGACGATGGCAGCAAAGATGGCAGCAAAGAGATAATTAAAGATCAGCTAAAGAACTTGCAAAGTCAGTTCATTAACCTCAAAGAGAATGTTGGAAATTGTGTAGCTTTTAATCATGGGTTGAAAGAAGCTAAAGGTGAATTCATTATTGATCTAGCAGCAGATGATGTTTTATATACCAATAGAATAACAGAGGGATTACGATTCTTTAAGCATGATACTGGAGTACATTTCTGTGATGTGATGCTCCTTAATGAAAAAGGAGAAAATATCAGAACACATTATAGAAGAAACAAAGAAGGAATCCTTTTGGAGAGGGTTCCTGAAGGTGATATTTATGAGCATTTAATAGCTAAATATTTCATTTCTCCTCCTTCAATGATGATCAGAAGAACAGTATTAGATGAGCTAGATGGATACGATGAAAAGCTGAGTTATGAAGACTTTGACTTTTGGATTAGGTCATCTAGAAATTGGAGATATTCGTTCAGCGATCAAGTATTAGTTGGGAAAAGAATAGTGACTAACTCGTTTTCATCTAAGCAATTCAAGTGGAGAACAAATCATCAGAAAACCACGCTTGAAGTGTGTAGGAAAATAAAAAACCTAAATAGATCTAAGGCTGAAAATTCAGCCCTAAGAAAAAGATGTTGGTATGAAATAAGGCAATGTGTTAAACAAGGAAATTTAGAATTGATTCCTTCTTTTTTGAGCCTAATTTAGAATACTACCGAATACCTTTTCAATGATAGAGCTTCCCCATGAAAATGGGTCATCTCTTATTTTTTTTTCTTCCTCGCCTACTAAATGAAATAAACCGTCAATAGCTCTATTAGTGGCATATTCATCAATACTATTTGGTAGATTGATATTCAGTATGTCACTTGGACTTACTGAGGTAATTCCTATGCTATATTCGTAATTTAAAAACGCAGCAGTTTTAGTAAATAGCTGATTAGCACCAGTAGCATCCAAAGCTGATTTCACATCTGGGTTAAAAGCATTAAAGAGTGCTTGATTTGTAGAAGTATAAAAGAATTCAGTAGCTGCTGTTTCATTGCCATTTAATATAGCAAAGCCATCTGTTATACTCATGCTAGTAATGGCATTCCCAAAAATAGGAAGTGCTTTATCTGCTGCTCTTTCTGCCCCTCTATTCATCGCCATCGCCAATTCTTCAAAAAGATCGTTTCCATCATTTTCAATGGTTATATATGCATTGTAGACCGTTTTCAAAGGAACAATACCAGCAATTGATTCGGTCTCAATTTTACTTTGCATATCTAATATTTCACTTGGAAGTAAAATCTTGATTGCTTCATTTTTGAGATAACCATCTACGGATGAAGCATTGACAACAGAGTTGTCTAAACCAATTCCTAGTGCTTCTTTCAGGCCTTCAATCACTTCACTTTCTGTAAGTCCTGCACTTGCTTCATCTAAGAGCTCACAAGAAACAAACGACAACAAAGAACAACCAATGGCAATAAATAATACCTTCTTAAATAATCTCATACTTAATTAATTTGAGCTACCAATTTACAATTGATGAAGAGAAAATAGTCTTGCCAATAAGCATTCTCGACGAAAACTAAAATAAAACCTATGGCATGTTATTTCAATAGTCCAATAATACAATATCATGTTAACCATTGATCTGTTAATCAATTGACTTCCCATGGCTACTCGTATTGAAGTGTTTGAGCAGGGTTTAATTTTGCAACTTTTAAGATTTGATAACCTACGATTCCTAAAGCAAAAACAGAAACAATGACTAGTGAAACAACTAGCATTAACCATGGAAATTCAATTCTGAAAGCATAATTATTCAGCCAACCATCCATTAGAAAATAAATGGTGGGGAAACCAACTACTGCTGAAAATCCGATAAGGGAAAAGAAATCTTTATAGAAAATGTAGATAATCTGTCCACTTGACGCTCCTAATACTTTTCTTACTCCTACTTCTTTTGATCTCTGAACAGATAAAAAAGAAGCAAGACCATATAGTCCAAGAATAGCAATGAATATGGCTAAGAAAGCAAAAACCATAAATGTGTCTCCAAATCTTCTATCTTGGTCGTACAAAGCTGCAAATCGCTGGTCTAGAAAAGTAGGTCCGAATGGGGCATTTGGATAGAAGGAGACCCAAGTTGCTTCAAGATGGTCCATCCCTTCCTTAAAATTGTTGGCTTTTAACTCAATGACTAAATCATCCGCAGAACTCCATGGAAAGTATAGAGTAGGCTCTACTTGTAACTTCAATGAGGTTCTATTAAAATCTTTCACCACACCTACTAAAGTGTATTTTGTATTGTTTACATCTGTTCCAAACTGGATTTTCTCATTTATCAATGATGTGAAGTCAGAAACATTGAACTTACGAAGAAAGGCCTCATTCGCCATTACTGCCACCGAGTCTGATTTCATTTTTGAATCAAAATTTCTACCAGCAACTAATTGCATATCCATTGCATCCAGAAATCCATCATCATTGTATTGTATATATGTGGTTCCTTCTAAAGGCTCAGATATCCCAACCAACTTCGAAGGATTAGTCGTAGAATTGATATCAGCGGCATCTCCACCTGGTAAGTTTGATGTAGCTCCAACTGCCTCTACAGCAAAGTGATTCCTCAATTCTTCTTTGAAGGATTTTATTTTGTTTCGATGAGCTTCTTTCTCTTCCTCAGTTTGGGAATCAGACTCAGGAATAGTTAAGTTCACTACTTGTTCTACGGAGATACCGATATCTCTTCCTTGCATGTAGTTCACTTGCTGGTAGATAGTAAATGTGGATGCGATAAGTATGAGAGATGCTGCAAACTGAACAATAACCAATCCTTTCCTAAGAATTACCCCACTTTTTGAATTGTTGAATTTACCTTTCAAAATAGTGATTGGTTTAAAGTTGGAAAGAACCAGCGCAGGATAAAATCCTGAAGCAAAAGTCCCTATCAAAACAAAGACAAATAATGAGGTGATGAACGTTGTATGCTCAAATAAATTTGAAACAATTTCCTTCCCTACCAGCTGATTGAAGTAAGGAAAGCTCAACTGCACAATAATCAATGCGATAATTCCACCAATTAGATTAACAAGAAATGCTTCGCATAGAAATTGGATAATCAATTGCTTTCTGAATGCACCAATCACCTTTCTAATCCCCACTTCTTTGGCTCGCTCCAATGCCCTCGCCGTAGAAAGATTGATGTAATTAACCCATGCAATTAAGAGGATGAAAACAGAGATGATTACCAAGAAATTGACTGCCTTTTCACTTCCATGGACTTGTGGTTCAAAGGTAAAATCTTCTTTCAAATGAATATCTAATACTCGGTGTATATCTACCCTAGTTCCACTTTCTTCCCAATGCTCACCATCTTCATCGTCATTTATATAATCATTCAATACAATATTGGCCTTTCTATTTAATTCATCTTTATCTATTACGCTACCGGTTTTGATATAGACATAGTAGTTATCCCACCCCCACTCATTGTAATCATTACCGTCTGCAAGCGTTTTGTCTGAAATGAGCATCTCAAACTTATAATGCGTGTTATCCGGAATATCTTTTAGTATTCCGGTGACTTTTAATGTGGCTTTATATGGTGAAATAACCTCGAGGAATTGCCCCATCGGATCGGCACTGCCAAAGTATGCTTTTGCTCGACTCTCTGTTAAAACAATAGTTTCTGGCTCAGATAGCATTGTTTCTTTATCACCCTCAATCACTTCATAATTAAACATCTTTAAAAAATTGGCGTCAGCAGAAATCACCTTCAACTCTCTAAAGAATGTATCCCCATTTCGGATTTGCATGAAATCGAATTTCTTGGAAACAGTTGATAATGTCACCTCAGGAAGTTCTTCCTTTAAAAATTGTGCTGTCGGGTGAGAGCACATCGCATCTTTATCTGCATCAGCTCCATTAATCACCTGAACCTTGGATACACGATAGATATTATCTGCGTCATTATGAAATGAATCATACCCTTTTTCAAATTGAATGTATTCAAACATCAACAGAAAGCTGGCCAACCCAATGGCCAGACCTATCACATTAATGGCAGTAAACATCTTGTGTCTTGCCAAACTACGTACACTTATTTTAAAATAATTTCTTAACATACCCGTGTCCTTTATTATTGAGTTCTTTATTATCGGTCTTAGCAGCGAAAGCCTAAAAAGTAGAAATACATCAACACAATATTTCCATTGAGCTGATTTTAGTCCTTGCTCCAAATGATCACTATACAATTCTTCTAAGTCTCCTTTTATATCTGGATAGAAGTCTGGATGGCAATACCACTTAAAAAGCTGATCTGCTATTTTTTTGATCATACTATTTTCAAATCCAGCGCTATTTTAGGTATTGAGTTCCATAGATCTACTCGCACATCTTGAGAATGCTTTAGCGCTTCTTTTCCATAAGCAGAGATGGTAAAGAACCTTTTGGGTTTCCCCCCCCTTTTCTTATCTGCTTCACCGAGTCGGCTTTCCATGTATCCTTTTTTCTCCATCCTGCGCAAAGCAGACTGCAGTGCTCCCACGCTTACCTTCCTTTTTAGACGGGATTCAATTTCTTGCTTAATGGCAACCCCATAAGCTTCATTATATAGTACTCCAACTGTTAAGAGTACTATTTCTTCAAATTCACCAAGTTGATACTTCTTCATATTATCAATATCCTAAATGTAGTAT
>CAYGTD010000041.1:0-17615 GCA_964352725.1 uncultured Roseivirgaceae bacterium | reverse complement strand
GGTTTAATCAATTTAGATGTGACAAATGGTAATGATTTATCAATCACTTCACGAGCTCCATTCTTTAATATGAACGTCCTTAGGTCAACTGTAGCAGGAACGGGAGCAGTCACTATTGCCAACGGATCATCGGGCTCAGGAGGAGGTGCAACAACTTTGAATCCAAATGGATTGACAATATTAAATGATCTTAGAATAGATAATTCTGATGGTTTTGGTACTGAGTTCGATGCAAATAATAAAGATTTGAATATTGTTGGGTCACTTATTATAGAAAACGGTTCAGTTATTGATCTTACAGGAATGGAATTAACGCTTGAAGGTGAAGGAGGGTCTTCTCTTGATATTCAAACAGGAGCTACATTATCTCTAGATACCTTAATAATTAATAAGTTAAGATCTACTGACATCATCAATTTTTTAAATGGTTCTTCACCAATACTTTCAATCAACAATCACCTTCAATTAGACGAAGGAACATTTGATCTTGGGACATTTGATGTCACTGCTAATGGATCACTTATTTTGTCCGATACTGTTGGAACGGCTACAAGTACAGGTCTCCTTTATATGAATGGTGGAGCCTCTCAATCAATCACATCTACCAATGGCTTTGTATACGATTTAGAAATAGATAATGCGAATGGAGTATCACTTTCTGGGAATTTTGGAGCAGATACTTTAACGTTAAATGCAGGTATTGTTGATATCAACACCTCAAAATTGATTTTGAATACTGAGATTCAAACTTCAGGAACATTTAGTTCAACTCTCATGATTCAAACTGGAGGAAACCCTACAGACGGAGGTTTGGAATTTCTTTTTAATGAAGATGAGGTAATTACATATCCATTCGGAGTTGCGGGAGTCTATACGCCTCTAATTGCTGATATTGATACAACCAATAATGACACTGGTTATATTGGCGTAAATCCGGTAGCAATTAAACTTGGAACTTTGAACGATGATCCTGCAGTAGTTGATTTCTTAAATTACTATTGGAGTGTTGAGAATAGGGATTTTGATGACTTACCAAGAATTAATAGCTATGTGTTTTCATACAGGGATAATGCTGCTAATGATGATGTAACTGGAACTGAGGGAGATTTGCAACCTGGTTTTGTAGAGGATGGTGTTGATGGTGATAATGATGGTGATTCTTATTCTAGAGTAGCTGTAGGCAGCACAGCTGATGTTAATACTGCTAATGATGAGATAACCTTCACATTTGCGGCAACTCAAGATACTCTAAAAACCGCTAATTATACAGCAGCAGAATCATTGGCATTTGATGGGTCAGTGAATGTCTTTTATTCAAGGAGAAGTACTGCAAGTGGAGGTGGAGGAACTCAAACATGGACGAACGTCATAAACTGGTCAAACGATGTAATTAATAAACATGAAGGTGGCGCCTCAACTAGCTATCCAGGAGAAAATAGTGCTAGTGATATAGCTGTTTTGGGTTTTGGAGCAATAAGTAGTGCAGAGTTTGCATCGTGTACTACATGTACAATTGTTGATGATAATCGACATGACCTTGTAGTGTCAGGTACGATAACAGTAGCTGAAATTATCTTTGATCAAAACCCTGCAGCAAGTGCATTAAATAATATTGACACCAGAGTTAGGGTTAATTCTACCGCAACATTAAATGCCGGTAGAGTAACCGGTAGAGGTACCATGTTTCAGCAAGTTAATACGAATGGAAATACTGCTTCTATTACTGCGGATTTTAATGAATTTAATCAGGATCCTGATAATGGGTGGTTTTTGCAAACAACGGGTACTAATGGTGGGTCAATTACCATATCAGACAGATTTGAGTTTCCAACCTTAAGAATTTTTGGACAAAGACTTGTTAGCTATACGCAACCAGTAACCACCAGAGGATTGGTTGTAGATAACAATGCCGACTTATTTATTGATCAAAATTTTACAGTGAATGGTATTACGCAATTAGGTTTAAATGGAGGTGGAGAGATGATATTTGGCACATCAGCAGGCGGAGCGGTCGGTTCAAATGTTACTTTCGAAACTGATTCATTATTGCTTCAAGTTAATGCGAGTAGTTCTGTATCAGTTACTAATGCTGGATCAGATATACATACTCTGCGGGTAAATGGAGGTGTAAATTTAAATGTGGTTGGTGCGACAATGGATTTATATAATGCTGCTACGTCAAATGTCACATTGGAGCTTAGTGGTGATGGATCAAGTAGTTTCGAAAATATAAGTGGTAATATTCCAGAATTATCTCGACTTGTTATTAATAAGGGAAGCGATACAACTAGTATATTTCAAATGAACACTGATTTTGATTTAAATGCAGACAATACCAGTGCACCTCAGGCACTCGAACTGCAAAATGGAAAGTTGATTCTCAATAATTCAGGTATAGCAATTGAATTAGCTAATGGTTCTGATTTTAGAATTCCTTCTTCTGCTGGCCTTGAGGTATCACAAGGAACTGTCACTTCAACTGGAGCAGACTTAATATTGAATGGATTGCTTAGAGTCAATGGAGGAACGGTAGATTTAGGGACGACTGATATAGAGTATTCAAACACTGGTTCTGCCTTGATAGAAGTTACGTCGGGTACATTGGAAGTAGGAGGGCAAGTAAGAAGAGCTACTACATCCACATCAGGTGTATTGAAATACAGACAATCAGGTGGAAATGTAGATATAGCCACTGATGGTGCATCTACTTCTTCCAGAGCAGCGTTTGAAGTGCTCAATGCGGGTAGCGAATTCACGTTAACAGGTGGTACTTTCAACATAGAAAGAGGGGTTACGGGTGATGCAAATGAATCTTTAGAATTGGATCCTGAAACTTATGACCTTACGGGTTCTACTATTACCATCTTTGAAAATTTAGGTGCTAATTATGGTGCTAATTTTTTTAACATTAAGACAAGTATTCCGCTCAATAACCTCACAATTGCAAATAGTATAAATCTGCCTGACGCAAGAGTGTACGTGCAGCCTCTAACTGTAAATGACCTTGCAATCAATACAAATCAAGTATTGACTACAAGTAATTTGAATGTTACCATAACTGGGAATTTGACCAATGCGGGAACTTATACAAACACAGCATCAGCTACCATAATAGGAGGAGCAGGAGCACAATTAGTTTCTGGAGCCGGTACATATACCATCTTTGATTTAACTAAAAATGGTTCAGGTACAGCTTCACTCGATGTAAGCTTAGTACTAAATAATGACTTGCGTGTGAACTCAGGTACTTTAGATATGGGTTCAAATACCATTAGTCTTAAAAATGACGCATATATATTAAGTACTCTTTCAAATACTGCAGGAAGTAATGGACTTATATTCAATGGAACTTCTAATCAGGATTTATACGGATTATCCAATAATACGGTAACATTAGGAACAATTACTGTCAGCAATCCAAATGGATTAGACATTCCTGATGGAAATGGCTACAATTTTGATTTAACTCAAAATCTAAGACTGGCTGGTGGAGTTTTCAACATCGGAGGAAGTTTGGTAACTATGGTTGAAGGATCAACGATTACAGCCGTTTCACCATTCAGTGTTAATAATATGGTGCAGACAAACAGTTCATTTACAGATAATGGATTTGTTGTAGAATTCTTTGGAATTGATGCTGATACAACTATTTTTTATCCCGTTGGCGAGCTGAAGTATACTCCGGTTAGTTTTGATCTTTCAGCTGGAACAACAGCTGGGAGTATTAGAGTAAGACCTGCTAATGAAATTCATCCAACCATAGTTGATAATGTAGAGCCAGTTACCCCTCCTAATACGGAAATTGATGATACACAGAACATATTAAATTATTATTGGGTAGTGGTGGCTACTGGGTCTACTGGAATTCAAGGAAGTGCCACTTTCTTTTATAATCATGGAGATATTGTTGCAACACAGTCTGATACTTCAAACTTCATTTCAGGAAGAATTCTTTCTAATAATTCAACATGGGATAAATTTCTTCCTACAGACTTTAAAGGCGCAAGTCAATCGTTTGTAGTACCATTGGGAACAGGAGTGACTTTTGCTGAATTAACAGGCGATTATACAGCTGGTTTAGGAAGTACTGATGGTCTTACTAATAACATCGAAGGTTCGCTCCCTGATCAATTGGCACAATATGAAACAAGTTTTGTTGGAGCTGGTAATTACTCAGAAGCCGTAAACTGGAATCCTTTAGGAGGAGCTCCGGCAGTAACTGATGGGGTAGGTCCGGTTGGCGCTCAAGTAATTGTTAGAAATGGAGATGATTTAACACTAAATATTTCCAATATTCGTTTATTTTCCACTGAAATAGAATCTGGAGGTACATTAAGAGTTCCTGCTGGAGTTACAGGAGTAAGATTAGGAAATGTGAGCGGCTCTGGTACTATTGTTCTTACTGATACGGAATTATTGCCAACGGGAGAATATTCAGCATTCCTAGCATGTGATGGCGGTGCGCTACAGTATTCTGGCAGCACGAACTATGGAGTTCTTTCAGGTATATCACAAATCCGTAAAGTAATTTTTGAAGGAACGGGTACTCGTACAATGCCAAATAACAATTTATCTGTATGTGATACATTATTGATAAATGGACCTACTGTTGCCTTCAATTCTGGGAGAACTAGGATAATTGGTGATGCGGACACAGACAGACTGGAGATTCAGGCTGGAACAATAACATTGAGTAACGGAACCATTTTGGATGTAGCAGGTGACTTTATTATGTCTGGAGGAACATTTACAGGACAATCAGGAACTCGACTAGAGGTTACCGATGATGTTACTTTAACGGGAGGTACATTGAACTGGAACAATACAGCCGTTCGTTTAAATGGAACTACCGAACAGCTTATAGACGGAACTTTTTCTGGGACTAGCGGATTCCAAAATCTAAGGATAAATAATACGGGTCCAGGTGTTAGAATTAATAGCGGAAGTGTGGTAGTAAAAGGAATTCTCAATCTATTGGACGGATTAGTCACTACTACCGCAACGCAAACTTTAACATTATCTTCAACAGGTTCTTGGACAAACGCTTCTACAGCCTCATATGTCACAGGACCAATGACTAAAAATAGTATACCAGTCGCGTCTACATACCAATTTCCAATTGGGAAGCCTTCTCGTTATGCTCCGGCATCAGTTGCCAATGTAGGAACAGGAGGTCAAAATTGGACTGCAGAATACAACACCTCTATGGGGGCTTTCCCTGCAGCAAACTTTGATTCATCTGATCCAGGTTCAGGGTTTAATAAGTTGAACGGAATTCAACCAAATGATCGTTGGACGATTACCAGTTCTGGATCAAATGCAGCACAAATAAGGGTAACATATGGTGGACACAATACTCATTCAGATCAAAATTATTTAAGAGTTTGTGTCTGGAATACTATAGATTCTGAATGGGTAAATCAGGGGGGTACGCCTTCAGGAAATTTGACAAGTGGTACCTCCACTTCAGAAAACACAGTTAGTTTTTCAACGAATGAAGTAGCTCTGGGAACCGCTCCACCTGAAACCCTTCCAGTAGAATTAATTTCTTTTATAGGTCTCGCAAAAAATGGATCTATCATACTTGAGTGGACTACTGCTTCTGAATTGAACAATGATTATTTTGATATTCAACACTCTGCAGACGGAGTGGATTTTGAAAGCATTGGTACTGAAAAAGGAAATGGAACAACGAACGAATTGATTACATATCAGATAATTGATAAATCACCTAGATTAGGAGTGAACTATTACCGCTTACGTCAAGTGGATTTTGATGGAGCTGAAGAGGTACATCCAGTTATTCGCGTTACCAATGATTTTCATAGATCAAGTATCGATGTGATATTTTATCCGAATCCAGCAACTATTGAAAATATGCGTGTCAGAATTTTAAGTGGTGATGATCATACTCCAATAATGCTAAAAGTAGTTGATCTCACAGGTCGAGTTTATTTAGATAAGCAAATAGAGGGAACTCTGCTTTATGAGGACAAGATGATTCCTTCAAAGCGAATGATACCTGGTCTTTATTTCTTAACAATAAGACAAGGTTCTAATACAACTAAAACCAAAATCCTTATTAAATAGCAGTTTAACGTGGCATTGTTGTTTTTTAACGAAAAAAAATAAAAGCCTTAAAGCATAATGTTAAGTTTATAGCATAATTCGTAAAAATGAAGGTAGCCGTACTAGGAATTTTATTAGCCACGTATCTCACATTTAGTTATAAATGCAAAAGTCTAATCCTTTACTGGAGAGATCAAGTTGTTGAAGTTTTGATTATTACCTTCCTGTTACTATCTCTTGTGTTTTCTTATAATAGTGAAGCTTTTGTTTGGATGCTCATTTTAATGATGTGTCTACACCAGGTTATTCAGCTTGCCTTTGAAGTATCACTTCGTATTAAACGACAGAAAATTGAAAGAACCGCTGAAGTCAAAGAGCAGGTACGTCTTAGCGCTTAAATTGTTCTTAATATTTATTGGTAGAATTTATTTGACAACAAGCTACAAATCCAGCGGTTTCTGTTCTCAAAGTATTTTTGCCCAAAGAGATTGGAACAAAACTATTTTTCATAGCTAGACTTAATTCTTCTTTTGAAAAATCTCCTTCGGGTCCAATTAAAATAAGCGTTGATTTATCAGGAAATGAAACCTCACTTAAGTGGCCATATTGCGGAGCTACATGTGCTATCCAATTCTCCTCTGTTTTATTTTCAGCTATCACTTTATCAAAAGTAGTTAGCTCGTTCAATATCAATTTAAATGGGTTTTTTGATTGTTTCATGGCACTAATTACTTTTTTCTCCATCCTGTCTATTCTTAGCTTTCTCCTCTCCGAGTGATGTGTTTGAATGAAAGTAATTTCATCAACTCCTATTTCACTTAGTTTTTCCACCATCCATTCCATTCTATCGGTACTTTTTGTAGGAGCGATAGCTAAGTGAATATAAAACGGTTTCTTTTTAGCAGAATTGGAGTTAATAATATCGAATTGACATTTTTTCTTAGAAACATGAGTCAGAATGGCATGGTGTTGTCCCCCAACTCCATCAAAAATCAATATTTCATCTCCAACAGTATGTCTCAATACTTGAGAGCAATGTTTTGATTCGTCTTCAGATAAACTTCTTAATCCTTCCGAAATCCCTTTTTCGTAAAAAATGGTCATTTTGAATAAAATTATGATGAAATTTTCGCTAAATGCATATAAAAAGTCATTTTAAGGTTAAAAATTAATTTAATATGATCATTTTTATGTAATTCATGTATTTTTGAGTTCAAATTTAAACCACATCAAAAATAATATGGCACATTTACGATTTAATGCACTCAATCTAGTTCAAAATCGGAAGAAGATTGAAGTAAAAGCCCCATCTAAACGTATTTCTGAATACTTCGGAGAAATGGCTTTCACAAAAAAGCAAATGCAATCTACCTTATCTCCACAGGTTTACAAAAGAGTTAAGGACGCCATTGAAAATAGGAAAAAGATAGATATAGAAACTGCTGATGCAGTTGCGGCGGCAGTAAAGAACTGGGCGATGGAAAGAGGAGTGACGCACTATACTCACTGGTTTCAACCATTGACTGGTGCTACAGCGGAAAAGCACGATTCATTCTTCGATCCAAGTAAAGGAATAGAAAATTTCCGAGCAGAAGCTCTAGTACAGCAAGAACCAGATGCTTCATCTTTTCCCAATGGAGGGATTAGAAGTACGTTTGAGGCAAGGGGATATTCGGCATGGGATCCTTCATCTCCAATTTTTATTTATGGAAAGACCTTATGCATTCCAACCATTTTTGTTGCTTATACAGGAGAGGCACTAGATTATAAAGCTCCGCTTTTAAAAGCATTAGAAGCTGTAGATAAGGCAGCCGTGAAGGTCTGTAGATTATTTGATAGAAATATCTCCAAAGTAAATGCTTCACTTGGTTGGGAGCAGGAGTATTTTGTAATTGATAAAGCTTTGTATACATCCAGACCTGATTTAATCATGGGTGGACGGACTGTTTATGGTCACAATCCTGCTAGAGGTCAACAATTGGATGATCACTATTTTGGTTCTATTCCTTCTAGAATATACGATTTTATGAAGGATTACGAAATAGAATCTCATAGGCTTGGTATTCCTTTAATGACTCGTCACAATGAAGTAGCACCAGCTCAGTATGAAGCAGCTCCAATGTATAGTTTGGTGAATGAAGCTACAGATCAGAATCAGTTATTGAAGGACGTAATGGAGAAAGTAGCTGATCGACATAATCTGAAAGTATTATTTCATGAAAAACCATTTGCAGGTTTAAATGGAAGTGGTAAGCATAACAACTGGTCTTTGGTCACGGATACAGGAGTAAATCTTTATCAACCTAGCAGTAGTGCAAAGGACAATCTGTTGTTTCTTACATTTTTGATAACAACAATTAAGGCTGTTTACGAGCATGCAGATCTTCTAAGAGCAAGTATTGCTTCTGCAGGAAACGATTTTAGATTAGGGGCAAACGAAGCACCACCAGCGATTATTTCTGTATTTCTGGGATCTACACTTACAAAAGTATTAGACCGTCTTGAAAAATCAGGTGACATAATTCTAGAAAAAGGTGATAACCTTTATATGAAATTAGGGATCGATCAAATTCCTGAGATTATTTTAGATAATACAGATAGAAATAGAACTTCCCCGTTTGCATTTACAGGAAATAAATTTGAATTCAGAGCCGTAGGGTCCGATACAAATGTTTCTTACCCTATGACTGTTCTTAATTTGATAATGGCGGATCAATTATCTGATTTTTACAAGAAAGTGAATAAGTTAATAGATGATGGTAAAGAGAAAAGATTAGCCATTATTGAAGTATTAAGAGCTTACATCAAAGAGTCTAAGAAAATTAGATTTGAAGGAGATGGATATTCTGATGAATGGGTAAAAGAAGCTGAGAAAAGAGGCTTGTCAAATGTAAAAGACACACCACGTGCACTTGACTTATCCATTACTGATAAGGCAATAAAACTTTATGAAAAGCATAAAGTGCTTAGTAGAGTAGAAGCAGAAGCAAGACATGAAATTAAGTTAGAAAGCTACATAATGAAGGTCCAAATTGAATCTAGGATGATGGGTGACATTGCATCTAACATGATAATTCCTACAGCTACTAAGTATCAGTCTAAGTTGATACAAAATGCAAAAGGGTTAATGGATTTGGGTCTCGATGCGACAGAAATTAAGAAAACAATTGAAGAAGTATCTACACATATCAATCAAGTAAGGAAGCTTTCTTTTGAAATGACTGAAGAAAG
Source organism: uncultured Roseivirgaceae bacterium (assembly GCA_964352725.1). GTDB lineage: Bacteria > Bacteroidota > Bacteroidia > Cytophagales > Cyclobacteriaceae > Ekhidna. The sequence goes on along the minus strand of CAYGTD010000041.1, from coordinate 8,315 downwards.
AAAGAGAATCAATAAGCTTGAAGATACTCGGGAGAAAGCTATCGAGTATGGTGATAATATTAAGAATAAATACTTTGACAAGCTTAGATACGCCGTAGATAAGTTGGAGCTACTGGTAGATGATGAAGATTGGCCATTAGCTAAATATAGAGAGCTACTCTTCTTAAGATAGTCGCCATTTCTCTTAGTTGAAAACAAAAGTAAAAGGTCGGCCTAAGCAGTCTGACCTTTTACTATTTTAGCCATTCTTTATATTCCTTCTTTGCTTTTTCCAATGCGTTCTCTAGCTCTTTCTTAGATGCTTTTTTTAAGTCACTTGCTTCTTTCTTAATTTTTTCTTTTTCTTTTTTAAGCTCTTTCAAGGCACTATCCACTTCCTTTTTAGCATCTTCAGTAGCGTTCACTGTTGATTCCTTCAGTTGTTCTATTTCTTGATCTATTTCTTTTCTTTTTTCTTCAAATTGCTGAAGGGTTTTTTCCCTTTGCTTTTCGGTATCCTCTATCGAGCAACTTGTGATTATAAGACATGAAAGTAGAATTAGAATTTGTTTCATAATTATTTGTTTAGGCACTAGCTTTTCGAGGATCTAAGAATCTATTCCAATCAGAAATAAATGCTTTGTGGGATGTTTTTAGAAAAGAAGTATAAGATGGCTTTATGGGTTTCCTCAACAGCTTCATTCCTATTTTTTCAAGAGTAGAATCACCTTTCTTTGAATTACAGCTATGGCATGCAGTAACCAAATTCGTCCAAGTAGATTTTCCTCCTTTTGAACGTGGTATTATATGATCAATAGTTAAGTTCCTTGATGACCCGCAGTATTGGCATTGGCTTTCATCTCTCTTAAAAATATTGTGTCGTGACATTACTACTCCTTTATAAGGGATATTAATGTATTTATTAATCTTGATGACTGATGGAAATGGAAATGAATTATTGACTGACCTAAGCTTTTTATCCTTCAAGGATGATAGTAATTCTGCTTTATTCAAGAACATTAGCGTAAAAGCACGTTGTACAGAGCATACAGTGAGTGGTGAATAGTCTTGATTTAGTACTAATACCGAGTTCATTATATTTTCAATCTTTCAAGGTCACGTTTTTGATCTTTTTGCTTAATACTATCTCTTTTGTCGTATATTTTTTTCCCTCGAGCAAGCGCTATTTCTAGCTTTGCTAATCCTCTGGAATTAATATAGATTTTGGTTGGAACAATGGTAAGACCTTTTTCTTCAGATTTTGCTTTTAGTTTTTCAAGTTCTCTTTTCTTCAGAAGAAGTTTTCTATCTCTCGCCATATCATGCTCTGCAAAGCTTGCTTGAGTGTATGGAGAAATGTTCATTCCTTTCACGTAAAGTTCCTCTTTTCTAAAATAGCAATGTGCTTCTTGAACACTAGCCTTTCCTTCCCGGAGCGATTTTATTTCAGTCCCTTTCAGCATTATTCCTGCTTCATACTTATCAATAAATTCAAACTCATAGCTTGCCTTGCGATTTTTTATCTGAATATTATTTGAAAATCGTTGCTTGTCCTTGCTCATTGTATAAAAGTAAAGAATATCAGTTATTGATACACCAATAAATGATATTCAAAGATTTAGAAAGGCATTCTAGGGAGCGGACTATCTTTTAAATCACCAAAAGCATCTTGTTCGTAAAGTAAATGACCACTGATGGCAATCATTCCAGCATTGTCTGTACAGTATTGAAAATCAGGGATAAAAATATCCCAGCTACTATCAATAGATTTTTTTTCTAAAGCTTTTCTTAATCCACTATTGGCAGAAACGCCTCCAGCTATGGCTACTGATATTATTTTTTCCTGAGCTACTGCTAATGTTAACTTTTCCATCAACATATCAATCAGTGTTTTCTGTATGCTTGCTGCCAAATCATTTAGGTTTTCCTGAATGAAATTCTCATTGTTCTTTAGCTCTTTTTTTAAAAAATATAGAATAGATGTTTTTATTCCACTAAAAGAGTAGTCCAAATTAGGCATCTCACTTTTTGTAAACTTGAAAGCTTCATTATCTCCCTCCTCAGCTAGTTTGTCAATCAATGGACCACCTGGATAGGGGAGACCTAAAAGCTTTGCTGCTTTATCAAAAGCTTCACCTACGGCATCATCCTGAGTTTGGCCCAATATGATCATTTCTTTAGCACTATTTACACGTAAAATCTGAGTGTGGCCGCCACTGACAGTCAAGCAGAGAAAAGGATATTTAGGTTTTGGATCATCAATAAAATGTGCTAGCACATGAGCCTTCATGTGATGGATAGGGATGATTGGAATTGACAAAGCTAATGCTGCAGATTTCGCAAAGCTAGAACCTATGAGAAGGGCACCAAGAAGACCAGGTCCACGTGTATATGCTATTGCATCAATGTCTTTTAATTCAATGTTCGCAGACCTTATGACATGTGAAACGATTGGCACGATATTTCGCTGATGTTCACGCGAAGCTAATTCTGGAACTACTCCACCATACTGCTCATGAATTGCTTGCGTTGCTATCTCATTATTAATTACTTTGCCGTTTATGCAAACAGAAGCCGAAGTTTCATCGCAAGATGATTCTATTCCTAAAATTATTGCCACAAATTAATTTTTGAAGACCAAGTTAATAATATCGTCTATTCGTAAGGCTATCTGGAGGTTTTTTTCAGCTACCTTATTCTATTTGACTTGCCTCATATTGGTGATTCTGTTAATGCTGCAGCTAGACCCAGTTCAGACTTTCATAGCAAAAAAAGTTCTCAACGTACTCTCAGAAAAGACAGAACATAATATTACACTAGAGAAAGTAAACATCTCATGGCTAGATCGAGCAAATCTCCAAGATTTTTTGATTTTAGACAAAAAGGCTGACACATTAATTTATACAAAGGATGTGTTGCTTAATTACCGAATATGGGATTTAATAAATGGTGAATATCTCAATGTGGAAGAGGTAATTTCTGATGAAATCAAGTTGCAACTTATTAAGCACGATTCTTTATCCGAATTGAATTTAAGTGAGTTTATTAATTCGTTAAAATCAGATACAGTAAGCAAGGAAAGTAAGCCGATTCAAATATCGTTTATAGGATTTAAGAACATGAATTTCGTTCTTCAGGATAAAACGAAAGAAAAGAAAAGAGATCGAGTTGATTTTTCAAATCTTGATTTTGAAGTGCCAAATTTTGAATTGACTGATTTGCAGGTTAGATCAGACACAATTTCAGGTTCCGTTCTTCAGATGGAAGGAGTTGAGAGAAATTCAGGATTCACTATAAATGATTTTAATAGTGTTTTTCAAGTTTGCTTAAGGTCTTTGCGAATGAATGATCTTGATCTTGTTACCCCAACAAGTCACATATCTGATAGTCTGCATTTTTTCTATAGCGGATTTGATGACCTTTCTAATTTCGTAGATAGTGTGTCATTCGTTTTTCATTTTGACAAGACTAAGATTTCAAGTAAGGATTTTCAGTTAATCTCTGGATCAAATAGTTTAAAATCTGATCTGCGATTAGATGGGAGAATTGAAGGAAAAGTTGGGAATTTTGATATTGAAAATGCGCTGATAAGGTTTGGTAGTGAATCATATATTGAAGGAGGGATTAGTTGCGTAGGTCTGCCAGATGTAAAGAAATTATTTATTTTGGCTGATTTGACTAAAGCTCATATTGTGCCAAATGATATTGATGATTATGTAGGAAATCTATCGAAGAATGTCAGGCGATTAGGACGCGTTGATTTTACTGGTAGTTTCGCTGGATTTACACGTGACTTTGTGGCTAAAGGGAATTTCGAAACCGATTTAGGTTCGATTAAATCTGACCTTAACCTGAAAATCCCAGAAGATGCTTCTGAAATGTCCTATAGTGGTAATATATCATTGGTCAATGCCAATATTGGCGCATTAATTCAAAATAATATTGTTCAAACGGTCAACCTTATAGCCACAGTAAAAGGTAAAGGAATAACTAAAGATAACGCAGATTTGAATTTGAAGGCAGTCGCGTACCAAAGCGGTATTAATGGTTACTATTATGATTCAATTAGAGCAACAGGTCACTTTGCTTCAAATTTTTTTGATGGATCATTTTCTGTGCAAGATCCAAATTGTCAGTTTACAGGTAGCGCACAAATAGACTTTACAAAAGAAGTCGAGGTACTCAACTTAAAAGTTAAGATTGATTCGGCACACATTGAAAGATTAAATCTCACTAGTAATCCACTTTTCCTCTATGGTATCATAGATATAGAGGCTGCCGATTTGGATATGGATCATTTCTATGGATATGCCAACGTTGATTCCGCACTTATTGTAATAAATAATAATAAGGAGGTTTATATAGACTCTCTTCGCTTTAATGCTTCATTTGAAGATAGTACTAGATTTTTTTCCTTCTCAGTGCCAGGTATTAAGAGTGAGTTAAAAGGGGATTTTAAGATTTCTGATGTTATTAATGATTTTCCTATTGTTCTCAATTCTTATAGAAGTAAGCTTAATTTTTTAATCGATTCTGTAGATAGCAAAGCGTCTAATGCTAGCTATAAAATGGAATTAAAGACTGAATTTTCTAATATTTCCAAATACTTTGATTCCTTAGAAATACCAGTTGAAATTCCAAATGCAGCATTACTGGAGATCACCTTTAGGAAACGAAAAAATTTCAATATATCCGCATATTTCAATACTCCCTACTTGAAAATAGAAAACATTGAAATTTTTAATCCAACACTAGAAATGAACGGGGCTAATGATGAAAATTCTAAAAATTTCCTTACCAACTTCATATTGGGTTCCGATAAGCAAATAATTGAAGGAGTACCAGAAACAAAAAACTTCTTACTTGAGGGTGTTTGGTATGATGATAATATTGAGGTATCTACACTTATTGAACAAGAAAAGACCTCTTCTGACTTAAGAATCATGAGTAATATTCAATTATTATCTGATTCAATTATTTTGAAAATGCTCCCTTCGGATATTATACTATTTGATGAGGAATGGAATTTTAACCCACAAAATAAAATTTCATTCTATCCTGAATTAACACGAATAGAAAATTTAGAAATATTTAATCAAGGAGAATTACTATCCATAAATGGTGTATATGCCAGAAATGAACCCACAAGTATTGATGTAGGAGCTGAAGATCTTAATATGAATAAGATAAGTCTTTTTAGCGATACTAAAATAGATGGATTTCTCAATGGAACATTTAGATTATTTCAAGATGACATTTCAGATCCATTTAAGTTTGATGGTGGGTTTCAAATCATCCAACTTCAACTGGAAAATCTTCTCATTGGTAATGTCATAGGTTCCGCTGACTGGGATCCACTTAAAAATTTAGTTAGCACTAAACTCGATGTAATAAGGGATGATTTTAAATCAATCCAAGTCAATGGTAAATACTTCCCATTAAAGGAAACAGATCAATTAGATTTTGATGTTTCATTTGATCAAGCAGACTTGATTATGGGGCAGCCATTCTTAGCGGATAATTTCTCAGATATTAGAGGATCCGCAAATGGAGCTCTGAAGATTACTGGAACACTAGCTTCACCTCAAGTAAGCGGAAATTGCGCTGTTGAAAATGGAGCCGTAACCATTAATTATCTAAATACTGATTATTCATTTGAAGGTAAAGTAAATTTTAACCCTGATAACATATCATTCAGTAACTTCAACTTAGTAGATAGAAAGGGATCTCAAGCTCAGGTTTCAGGATATCTTACACATAATTCATTCAAAGATTTAGGAGCAAAAATCCAACTTAGAGCGGATAATTTTGAGTTCTTAAATACCACAGTTCTCGATAATAATTCATATTATGGATCAGTTTATGGTACTGGAGTTATTGACATTACCGGACCTTTTTCTGATTTGCTACTAAAAGCCAGTGTGAAGACTGACAAAAACACACGTTTTTTCGTTCCACTATCTGAGTCTAATAGTGTAACCCAAGAGGAGTACATCACATTTATAGATTTGTCTGATACAACCCAAGTAGTGAAGGAAATAAAATATAGAGGATTAACACTCGATTTTGATATTGAGGTTACACCAGACGCTTATTGTGAATTAATTTTTGATTTGAAGGCTGGAGATATCGTAAGGGGTAGAGGAAGAGGAAATCTAAAATTAACATTAGATACTGATGGTGAATTCCACATGTTTGGTCCAATAGAGCTAACTGAGGGTGCTTATAATTTCACAATGGCAAACATTATAAGTAAAGAGTTTAATGTTGTTCCTGGTAGTAGAATTACTTGGTATGGCAGTCCATATAACGCAATCTTAGATCTTGAAGCAACTTATCTTCAAAGAGCTTCATTTTCCGTTTTAGATGCTTCAGCAGATCAAAGTACGAGTTCTCCTCCGATTCCTTTACTGGTTGTTTTGTACTTAAATGGTGGGATGTTATCTCCTGAAATTGATTTTGAAATCCAGTTACAAGATGAGGGAACAGCAGTCGGCAATGAAAAAGCTCAGTTAACTTTAATTAATAATGATGATGAAGCCTTGAGAAATCAAGTTGTAAGTCTCCTCTTTCTCAAAAGATTTTCTCCAAAATCAAATTTGTTTAACCAGAGTCAGCAAGGCCTAAATTTACAAGGGAGTGCTAGTGAGGTATTATCAGGACAGCTTAGCTATTTACTCAGTCAGGTAGATGAAAACTTAGAGATAGACGTGGACCTAGCTAGTCTTGATAGTGAGGCATTCAATACTTTGCAACTCCGCCTTGCATATACGTTCCTAGATGGAAGGTTAAAAGTGACTAGAGGAGGAGCTGTAAGTAGTACTAGCCAGCAACAAGATACTGAGACAAATGTGCTGAATGATATTGTTGGTGATCTATCTGTAGAGTATAGTTTAACAAAAGATGGGAAGTTACGTGCAAAGGTATTTAGAACCACAAGTGCATTAGGTGCAGCATCAATTGATGATCGAATTCAAGAAACAGGGGTTAGTCTGCGATTTGTTCATTCTTTTAGTGATTTCAAAGAACTACTTATGATTAAGCGTTCTGAATCAATTCTTAAAAAGGAAGAAGAGGAGTTGCGAGAAGAAGTACGAGTAGATACTGTTCAACTACAAAATTAAGATAACATTCAAACATTAAAATGTAATTTTGCTAGGCAAGCCGATCCATCGTTCATCGTTTGATTAATGGTGAAAGGAAAGTCCGGGCAGCATAGAGTAATGTACTTCTCAAAAAGAAGCACCTGATTGAGCAATCACGATGGTAGAGATAGTGCCACAGAAAATAAACTACCTTCATCTTGATGAAGGAAAAGGTGAAAAGGTGAGGTAAGAGCTCACCGCTTTGATGGTGACATCAGAGGCACGGTAAACCTTACATGCTGAAAGACCAAATAGGTTCTGCGATTGAGAGTTACTCGCTCCAGTAGAATTGGGTAGGTCGTTAGACTCACAAAAGTGGGCAAGATAAATGATGGAATAAAACAGAACCCGGCTTACTGGCTTGCTTTTTGATTATAAAGTTAAAAAAAATTTATGTCCAAAATACTAGTAGTAGATGACGAAAAAAGTATTAGAGATGCTTTAGCAGATATTTTGTCAGAGGAAAATTATGAAATACTGACTGCAGAAGATGGAGAGGATGGATTTCAAAAACTTCAATCTGAAAAAATTGACTTAGTTCTTTGTGATATTAAGATGCCAAAAATGGATGGTATGGAATTGCTAACTAAGGCAGCTGAAGAAGGTTTGGATATTCCATTTGTCATGATTTCTGCTCATGGGACAATAGATACGGCAGTAGAAGCTACAAAGAAAGGAGCTTTTGATTTTATTCAAAAGCCACCTGATCTCAATCGTATTTTACTGACTGTCAGAAATGCACTTCAAAACTCACAACTTACCTCAGAGACGAAAGTCTTAAGAAAAAAAATCAGTAAAGGGTTTGATATCATTGGAGAATCAAAAGTGATCAATGAAATTAAAGAGACAATAGAAAAGGTAGCTCCGACAGATGCCAGAGTTTTAATTACTGGTGAAAATGGAACCGGAAAAGAACTTGTCGCACATTGGCTCCATGAGAAAAGTGAACGTTCAAAGTCACCTTTAATTGAAGTAAACTGCGCAGCTATTCCATCTGAACTCATTGAAAGTGAGCTTTTCGGTCATGAAAAAGGTTCATTTACGTCGGCACATAAACAGCGAATAGGGAAATTCGAACAGGCAAACGGAGGTACATTATTTCTGGATGAAATAGGGGATATGAGCTTATCAGCACAGGCAAAAGTCTTAAGAGCTTTGCAAGATCAAAAGATAACTCGTGTTGGCGGAGAT
>CAYGTD010000040.1:0-18138 GCA_964352725.1 uncultured Roseivirgaceae bacterium | reverse complement strand
CTTTTTTGTTACCTCCTAAATGGGTAGTAAACTTTCCTACCTCTACTATCAATACCAATTACATCAAATCGTCCTCTGATTTTTTCTAAGGCTCTTGCAAGCTCTTCTGGATTGTCAATGGATTTGTTGTTAATTTGAGTTATAATAAATCCTTTGGGTATACCCATTCCGGAAAAGAACCCATTCGTTTTGTAATCAATAACTTTTACGCCGCTAGAAATACCTAACAAGTCTTTTTCTACTTTAGAAACCGATTCAAAACTTGCTTCCAATTCTTCTGATTCGTAAATCTCCCTCTTAATGATCCCTGTTGTTCCATTTCTATTTGTTAAGACTAAGTTTTTGCTAATCATTTTACCTTCACGCTCTATAAGGATAGATAATTCATCACCGGGATAACTTTTAGCAATGAGTTCTTCAATATTAGCTCTACTGAAAATAATCTCTGAATTGATCTTTCTGATAACATCTCGTTTTTTCAGACCTGCCTTATCTGATGCGCCATCTTTTTTTACATCAGCAATGATAACCCCATCAAGATTTGAGATTTCTAACCTTGAAGATAGGTCACTATCAATATCAATGAATTCGGCTCCTGCAAACGCTTTCTGAACTTCACCGTACTTTACTATGTCATTAAAAACTTTCTTAACAATGTTTATTGGGATAGCAAAACCGTACCCAGCGTAAGATCCAGTCCTGGAAAGAATAGCGGTGTTAATTCCTATAAGCTGTCCCGTAGCATTTACAAGTGCTCCACCACTATTGCCGGGATTAATTGCTGCATCAGTTTGGATAAAACTCTCAATTGGAAATTTGTCTTTCAGGATATTAATATTTCTTCCTTTTGCACTGACAATACCCGCTGTTACAGTAGAGGTAAGGTTAAAAGGATTACCAACTGCCAAAACCCATTCGCCCACATTTACATATTCTGAATCTCCTTTTTCAATGGCAGGTAGATCAGAGGAGTTAATCTTAATAACAGCTAGATCGCTACTTGGGTCACGTCCGACAAGTTCTGCCGTATATGTTTTCTTTCCAGCTATTACCTTTATTTCATCAGCATCAAGAATCACATGATTATTAGTGACGATATATCCATCTTTCGAGAACACCACACCTGAACCACTGCCTACCTGCTGTGAGGAGCGAGGTTCAAAAAACCAGTCGATCCAGCCTCCTGATCTATACTCTACTTCACTTAAGGTTTGAATAAAAACAACACTTGATGTACTTTTTTCAGCTGCTTTTACAAAATTTTCATTTGGTAACAGTATTTTGCTTTTGGGTGAAGTATATGACGGAGAGAAATCTGAGGAGCTAGTCATTGAGACCGTACTGAATTTTTCTTGATTTTCAGCGATTGAAGGTTCTCTTTGAGATAACTCTAGTACAAAAAGGGCTCCTACAATACCCGCAATAAATCCAATAATAGTTGTCGTGAGTGCCTTTTTCATGTTAATTAATCTTAATTTATTATGGAAAGTTAACTGTGTAGAAGTCAAAAATGATTCCATAAGATTGTTAAAAAATGCAAAGACTTACCTTTGCCGACCTTGATTGCCTTGTGAAGAGATAATAACGAAATAAATGAAAAGACGAATAGCCATTCTTGGCTCTACTGGTTCTATTGGAACTCAAGCACTTGATGTGATTAAAAGACATCCAGAAAAATTTGAAGTGGAAGTTTTAACTGCCCAAAATAATGCCGATTTACTCATTAGTCAGTCACTTGAATTCAAGCCAAATTGTGTAGTTATCGGCAATGAAGCTTTATATCAGAAGGTGTTTGATGCACTTAACTCAAAAGATATCAAGGTATATGCAGGGGAGAAGGCACTGGCATCTGTGGTGGAAATGGACACTATTGATATGGTTTTAACTGCTCTAGTAGGTTATTCAGGGTTATTACCAACAATTAAGGCGATAGAAAGTGGTAAGCCTATTGCTCTTGCAAATAAGGAAACACTAGTTGTAGCTGGAGAGTTAGTAACAAAATTAGCTCAAGAGAAGGGAGTAAATCTTCTTCCTGTAGATTCAGAACATTCTGCCATTTTCCAATGTATTGTGGGTGAATTTCACAACCCAATTGAAAAATTGATCCTCACAGCATCAGGTGGCCCATTTCGAGGAAAGGATAGAAAACATTTAGAAACAGTAACGAAAGCCCAAGCATTAAAACATCCCAATTGGGACATGGGAGCTAAGATCACCATTGACTCAGCGACCATGATGAATAAAGGGTTGGAAGTAATTGAGGCAAAATGGCTTTTTGGCGTTTCTTTAGATCAAATAGAAGTCATTGTACATCCCCAATCAATCATTCATTCGATGGTACAGTTTCAGGATGGATCTATGAAAGCGCAAATGGGATTGCCAGACATGAGGGTACCCATTCAATTTGCTATGACATATCCTGAAAGGTATCAAGCTGATTATCCTCGATTTGATTTTGCCCAATATCCCTCTTTAACATTTGAAAAGCCTGATATGGAAACATTTCGAAACCTTGCTTTTGCTTTTGAAGTTGCGAAAGTGGGGGGAAATAAGGCATGTATTTTGAACGCAGCGAACGAAATTGCCGTTCAAGGGTTTCTGGAAGAGAAGGTAGGGTTTCTAGGAATTTCAGATGTTATTGAAACTTGCCTTGAAAAGGTGAGTTATATTCGCAATCCTGTTTTGGAAGATTTTATAGAAACAGATAAAGAAACTAGAGCCAAAGCGCTCGAATTGATAAAGTAATGGAAGTATTAATAATGGTAGGACAGCTGATTTTAGGGCTGTCGATTCTAGTAGGTGTGCATGAGTGGGGGCACATGGTAGCCGCTAAGGCGTTTGGAATGAGAGTAGAGAAATTCTCTATTGGATTTCCACCTCAAATTTGGAGTAAGAAATTTGGAGAGACGGAGTATTCCATTGGAGCTATTCCTCTTGGAGGATTTGTGAAGATCACTGGTATGATTGATGAGTCTTTGGATACTAAATCATTAAGTGCAGAGCCAGAACCTTGGGAATTCAGGGCAAAACCAGCTTGGCAAAGACTGATCGTGATGATGGGTGGTATTATAGTAAATGTGGTGACTGGTGTGATCATTTTCATTTGTCTTGCATTTGTTAATGGAGAAACCTATATGACAAAAGAAGAACTCAATAAGCATGGCATTTTAGCAAATAGTCTTGGCGAGCAAATTGGGTTTCAAACAGGAGACAAAATAATTTCCATCAGTGGAAAAGACTATGAAAGATTCTCAGATATCCTAAGTCCTGACATGCTTTTGGGTTCAGAAGGTTATTATATCGTGGAGAGAAATGGAGAGGAGATTCGAATTGATCTCCCAAATGACTTCATGGATAAATTGGCAGATAAGAAAAAGACAGTCAATGTAATTGAGCCAAGAATGCCGTTTACTATTGGATCTTTCCCGGATGAAAGTAGCGCAGCTGATGCCGGTTTAGAAGTGGGCGATAAGTTCGTTTTAATTAATGATCAGCCGGTACAATATTTTGATCAATTAGGGGCAATGTTAGACACATTGAAAAGCCAAATAATTACAGCCAAAGTGTCCAGAGATGGTGTAGAAAAAACCCTTTCAATTCCAGTTAATGAAAATGGAGAACTAGGATTTTATGCGGCACCTGAAATGAATTTGGTTAAAAGAGAATTTGGATTTGGTGAAGCAATTTCTGAAGGAACTTACAAGGCTTTTACGGTAGTATGGCTTAATATCAAGGGATTCAAAAAAATGGCCTCTGGAGACGTATCTGTAAGAAAATCACTTTCTGGTCCTATTAAAATAGCAACATTCTTTGGTGGCGTTTGGGATTGGAATAACTTTTGGAGAATTGTTGGTTTGCTTTCTATGGTATTGGCATTCATGAATTTCTTACCGATTCCCGCATTGGATGGAGGGCATGTTGTATTCCTTACATGGGAAATAGTAACGGGTAGAAAGCCGTCTGATAGGTTTTTAGAAAATGCTCAAAAAGTAGGAATGCTCATTCTGCTGAGCTTGATGGCTTTTGTGATTATTAATGACACAGTGAGCTTATTCTAAAATATTTTTACATAATAAAATCTGCCCTGATTAATAATATTGATCAGGGTTTTTTATTAGAAACCCCCTTCCGAACTTTCTTCCTCTTCTATTTGACCTTCTCTATAGATTTCAAACTCCACTCTTCTATTGAGCGTTCTATCTTCTTCTGTTTTCTCATTTTCTACAATTGGAACTGTGTCACCATACCCTTTTGCAATAACTCGTTCTTCGAAAATACCAGCGAATAGCACGATATAATCTCGAATATTTTGTGCTCTTTCTTGTGATAGATCAAGATTTTTTTGAGGATCACCCATAGAGTCTGTATGACCAGATATCTTCAATTTAAAATCAATGTTATCATATAGAAAGTTGACTACTTTATTCAGATCAGCATACATTTCTGTTTTTAAATTAGCTTTTCCTACGTCAAATTCTATGGACTCAAATTTCATTCTGCTCGCCAGCGGTTGAGTCATTCTGTTAAGTTCTATTGGTCCGTCTAGATAAAATACTTCTTCTATTCTAAAGAAATCATCGCCTTGTAAAACCAAAAGATAGTTGCGCTCATTAATTAGGTCAAATTCAAAGGAGCCATCAGATTTTAAGTATTTGGGAGCCACTTCTAATCCTTTGTCTAAGTCAATGATAGAGACAATTCCCTCGAATGGGACTCCTGTGATTGAATCTGTAAGCGTTCCAGTAACCGTAGTAGTAGCCAGCGGCTGAGCGGACATGGGGAGTGGGAATGAATAAATGTCTTGCTTATTTAGATCCCGAGTGCTTGATCTGGCGTAGAAAAGAAGCTCAGAGTCGGAATCAATGGAAAAGTAAAACTCGCTTCCTCTACCATTGACTAAAGGCCCGATGTTTTGAGGTTCCGTCCAATATCCATCTACATTATAGGCTTTGTAGATATCAAACTCTCCAAAGTTGTAGAGTTGTCCATTGGAGCTGAAATACAGTACATTATAAACTGGATGGAAGAAGGGACTTACATCCTGGTTTCGAGTGTTAATCACAGGCCCTAAATTTTTAGCAGTAGCCCATCTGCCCTTCTCATCTTTTGTAGAAAAATAAATATCGGAAAGTCCAAAGCCACCTAAACGATCGGAAGCAAAGTAGAGTGTATCTGCATTATGAGACAATGCTGGATGAGAATCCCAGCTTAAGCTGTTAATATTTATACCTAAATTCTTTACTTCTCCCCATGTACTGTCTGCTGTCATTTCAGAAATAAACAAATCGCAATCGCCATAGCAATCTGGGCAATCACATCTTGAAAAAACAAGCGTTTTTCCGTCCCCGCTCAAGCATGGTGAACCTTCATTATAGTGAGAGTTTATTTTTGGAATTGGTTTAGCTTTTGACCAAGTACCGTATGGATCTTTCCTACTAAAAAACAAATCTTCATCTTCTCTAAAGCGAATTGTCTCGTCTACTTTCTTTCTTTTAGAAGTGAATACTAAAATATCATTATGAATATTGAGCGAAGGACCATAATCCGCACTTGAGCTATTGACTAACATTCCCATGTTCAATAAGACTCCCCTTGGAGGTTGTAGTGTGTCAATTAGCTTTCGGTGCTCCACCAACTCGTAGTAGTAATCAATTGGCACAAATTGCTCAGACGCTTGCCTATTCAATGAATCAAAATATAGCTCAATTTCTTCAATACTAATGCCGCGATAATGATGTCTTAACACCATTCTGTAGAGTGTTTTGGCCTCCTCTGGATTACCAAAAAGCTCTGTCATTTTTGCTAACCTCCAAATGAGTTTCGTGTCTTTGTAGAAATTCTGGATGCCAAATCGTTTCACATAGTCTTTTAGAGCAGCGAAAAGCTCTTCCCACTTTTCATTCTTGTCAAGCTCAATAATTCGATCTAGTTTCTTTTTATCGTAGTATTCAGGATACTTATTGATCCCATCAAATTCATATACGTTAAAGACTACATCCTTTGGAATGGAATCTGATATAATTTGTACTTCCTTTCTATTTCTCTGAGCTGGAGAAGTAAAAGTAGCGAGTAAACAAATGACGATTAAAAGGCAATAATTTCTGTGACGCATCCTGTCGAATAGTCAGTTTTATTTAAAAACAAATTAAAGTTAACACTATTTGGTATCAGCACCCAGTTTGGCATACCGATTGACAATTATATACATTGCTCCATAGAATAGAGCTTTTTGCAAATAATCTGCCACTTTGGCATTTTCATGGCTTATCAACATACAAAATCAATATTTATTCCTGAGTTTATTAATGAAGATTCTGAAGAATTAATTCAGATTGTTTCTCCTGAAGACAATCAGATTGATGAATCTAGTCTCCCTAAACAACTCTCTCTTTTACCTATAAGAAATACAGTCCTTTTTCCTGGAGTTGTTCTGCCCATTACTGTGGGGAGAACTAAATCCATCAAATTGGTAAAGCGAGCTTACAGAGGTGATAGAATCATTGGGGTAGTTGCACAAACGAATAACAAAACGGAGGAACCAACTTTCATGGACCTTCATAAAGTTGGGACTATTGCCAAAATTTTGAAAATGATTGTATTGCCAGATGGTAATACAACAATCATTATTCAAGGACAACAGCGCTTCCAGATCGAGGAGGAAATTCAAGAAGATCCATATCATATTGTGACATATAAAACAATCAGTGATGCAAAAAATATTTTAAAGAAAAAGGAAGAAAAGGCACTTGTTCAGTCGCTGAAAGACATAGCGCATAAGATCATGACGTTAAGTCCTGAGATTCCTAAGGAAGCAAAGGTTGCTGTTGACAACATTGATAGCTTCAATTTTCTTACTCATTTTCTTTCTTCCAACGTTAATGCGGAGGTTGCTGAGAAACAGAAACTACTGGAAATTGTAGATCCAAAGCTTAGAGGAGAACAGCTTCTTCAATTCATGCTAAAAGATTTGCAAATGCTGGAATTGAAGCAAGAAATTCAAGAAAAGGTACACACAGATATAGACCAGCAGCAAAGAGATTACTTCCTCCGTCAGCAAATAAGAATCTTGCAAGATGAACTGGGTCAGGATGGACCTGATCAGGAAGTAGAAGCACTCAGAAAAAAAGGAGATAAGAAAAAATGGTCTCCTGAAGTGAGAGAGCATTTTGATAAAGAACTGGATAAAATCCTAAGAATGAATCCAGCAGCAGCTGAATTTCCTGTAGCTATGAGTTATGCAGAGCTATTGGTTAGTCTTCCTTGGGACGAGGTGACCGAAGATAATTTTGATTTAAAGCATGCAAGAAAAATTTTAGATAAAGATCATTTTGGACTCGAAAAAGTCAAAGATCGAATCATTGAGTATCTCGCAGTTAGGAAGTTGAAGAAGGATCTTAAAGGGCCAATTATTTGCTTGTATGGTCCTCCAGGCGTTGGTAAAACTTCATTAGGAAAATCAATAGCTGATTCATTGAACAGAAAATATGTACGAATGTCTTTAGGTGGGGTACATGATGAGGCGGAGATAAGAGGTCACAGAAAAACTTACATTGGAGCAATGCCAGGTAAGATTATCCAAAATATTAATCGATCCAAATCATCTAATCCAGTTTTCATTTTAGATGAAATAGATAAAGTAAATTCTGACTTTAGAGGTGATCCATCTTCTGCACTACTTGAGGTACTTGATCCGGAACAGAACAGTACATTCAAAGACAATTACTTAGAAGTTGATTATGACCTTTCTAAAGTGCTTTTCATTGCCACTGCCAATTCTTTAGATACTATTCAACCTGCTTTAAGGGATAGAATGGAGATCATTGATATCAGTGGATATACTATTGAAGAAAAAACAGAGATAGCTAAAAAGCATCTGATTCCAAAACAGCGAAAAGAGCACGGATTAAAAGCCACTGACGTTACTTTTGATAAGTCTGCAATTTCCAAGTTGGTGAATGATTACACGCGAGAATCTGGTGTAAGAAGCTTAGAAAGAAAGGTGGCGGCAACCATTCGATCTGTGGCTAAGTCTGTAGCAATGGAGGAAGAATATGATTCTAAAATTACTAGTAAGCGTGTAAGAGAAATCTTAGGTCCTGAAATTTTTGATAAGGAAAATTATGAAGATAATTCTGTTCCAGGAGTAGTTACAGGGTTGGCTTGGACGCCTTCAGGTGGTGATATTCTATTTATAGAATCTTCCTTGAGTAGAGGAAAAGGTAAGATGACACTTTCTGGACAGTTGGGAGATGTCATGAAGGAGTCAGCGGTGGCTGCACTTTCTTATTTGCGATCCCATTCTGAAATCCTACCTATTGATCATAGGGTATTTGATAATTACGACCTTCATGTACACGTGCCAGCAGGAGCCATTCCTAAAGATGGACCATCAGCTGGAATCACAATGCTAACATCGCTGGCTTCAGTATATACTCAGCGAAAGGTAAAGAAGCAATTGGCAATGACAGGAGAGATTACCTTGAGGGGTAAAGTACTTCCTGTAGGAGGAATCAAAGAGAAAATTCTTGCAGCAAGAAGAGCTGGAATCAAGGAGATCATTATGTGTCATCGTAACCGAAAGGATTTGGAGGAGATCAATGAGCAGTATTTGAAAGGACTTAAAATTCATTTTGTTGAATACGTACCTGAAGTGCTCGATATTGCGTTGACTAATCAGAAAGTGAGTAACCCTATCGAATTCATCCTTCCTGAAGAAAAGAAAGATTGAGATTTATCATCCTCATAGCACTGGTCAGTCCATTTTTAGGACTGGCTCAAATCGGTGGACAGTCTGGTTATCAGTCATTGAATCTGACAACCAATGCCCGAACTGCAGCATTAGCGGGCTCTACCATTTCATTAGCAGATGGGGATTTGTCTCAGTTTTTCGAAAATCCAGCTACATTGGATTCTATAGAAAAAGGAAATCTTTTTTTTAATATCAATCCATATTTCACAGATGCGATCGTCTATTCAGGAGCATACACTTTTGATGTGAAAAAATTAGGGACTTTTGCGGTAGGGTTGAATTACGTGAATTATGGTTCATTTGAAATGACCGATGAGATGGGAGAATCATTAGGAGAGTTTCAGGTGCAAGATTATAATTTGGTTATTGGAAAATCTCATCAATTGGGTCCTTTTGTTTTGGGAGCCAATTTGAAATTGGCGCATTCTGCCATTGATACCTACGGCTCTACAGCAATTTTAGGTGATATCGGAGGAATATTTAACGTCAATAAAAATTGGAGTATTGGTATGGTTTTCAAAAATATTGGAGGGAGAATTTCCAATTATACCAATTTCAATACACCAGATATTCCCTTTGATGTGAAAATTGGGACTACTTTTAAACCTGAGTATATGCCTCTCAGATTCACGATCACTTCTACCAATTTGGTTGATGAAAATTTTACGGAAGAATCAACATCTCAAGGAAGATCTAATAGCCAAATAGATAAAATATTGAAGAGAGCGAACATCGGAGCGGAATTATTGTTGAGTAAGAATTTTCAGCTATTATTCGGATATAGCCATAAACGAAAACAAGAATTGAAACTAAGCGATTTAGGTGGAGGGGCTGGATTTTCATTCGGTTTGATGATGAAAATCAAACGAATAGAGCTCCGCTATTCTAGAGCCACTTTTCATGCCGCTGGAGGCACAAGTTTTATTAGCCTTCAAACTAATTTGAACGACTTTAAAAGAATTTTATGAGTGCATTAAAAAATGACTTGACGCCAAAGCAAATTGTGGCGGAACTAGATAAATACATTATTGGACAAAAAGATGCGAAGAGAAATGTAGCCATTGCTCTTCGAAATAGGTGGAGGAGAATGAACGTGAAAGAGGAGATCAAAGGTGAGATTGTGCCTAACAATATTCTTTTGATTGGATCAACAGGAGTTGGTAAAACGGAAATTGCTAGAAGGCTGGCAAAAATTGCCGATGCGCCGTTCACAAAAGTGGAGGCTTCAAAGTTTACCGAGGTAGGATATGTAGGGCGTGATGTAGAAAGCATGGTGAGAGACTTAGTAGATCAGGCGGTGAATATGGTCAGGGTGGCTAAGAAAGAAGAGGTAATGGAAAAGGCTGCTGAGGCAGTAGAAAATATCATATTAGACGCGTTAATTCCACCACTAAAAGGAAGTCCACACCCTTACGCGGTGAAGCTGGGTAGCGATGAACCAGAGGACGAGGTAGAGCTTAACGAACAGACAAGAACTCGATTCAGAGAGAAAATCAGGAATGGAGAAATGGATGATCGGAAAGTAGAAATTGATGTGACGCAATCTTCAAATGGAGGGATGGGAATGATCGGAGGAGCAGGCATGGACGAAGCATCTATGATCAATCTGCAAGAGATGATTGGCAACATGATGCCAAAGAAGAAAAAGAAGCGTAAAGTCACCATCGCAGAAGCGAGGAAAATTCTACTTGAAGAAGAAGCTGCGAAGATGATCGATATGGATGAAGTGAAAGAGGAAGCCATTTTCAAAGCAGAGAATACGGGTATTATCTTCATAGATGAGATAGATAAAATTGCTAGCGGTGGATCAGGAGGAGGAAAAGGACCAGACGTAAGTAGAGAAGGAGTACAGCGTGATTTACTTCCTATCGTGGAAGGAAGTGCAGTAAGTACGAAGTACGGTATCATTAATACGGATCATGTGTTGTTTGTAGCTGCAGGAGCATTCCATTTTAGTAAACCTTCAGATTTGATTCCTGAGTTGCAGGGACGATTTCCGATAAGGGTGGAATTGGATAATCTGACACAAGGAGACTTCTTGAGAATATTGACTGAACCTAAGAATGCACTGACCAAACAGTATGAAGCATTAGTAGGGGCTGAGGATGTGAAGTTGACATTTCAAGATGAAGCCTTGGAGGAAATTGCGAGTATGGCATTTCATATCAACGAAGAAGTAGAAAACATTGGAGCGAGAAGATTACATACCGTAATGAGTAAACTCTTGAATGAAATCTTATTTGATATCCCAGATACCATCGGACCAAATGCACATATCGTGATTGATAAAAAATTGGTGCAAGACAAACTAGACGGGTTGGTGAAAGACAAAGATTTGAGCAGGTATATTTTGTAGATGCTTATATTTTCTTTGGGGAGTAAAAAAATAATTGCTCCCCACTTCCAAACTCAATTTCGTTCCAAGATTTCACATTAAATGAAATGCCGACTACACCGCAAGTGGGCACATTATCAATTTGGGTATTGGCCAATTGATTAGCAGCACTAGTAAATCCTGGATTGTGACCGAAGATGGCTAGGTAATCACAGTCAGGAGCTGCCTGAATTACTTCTAGTGTTTCATTTGACCCTGCATGAAACAGTTTCTTGTTCAATCTAATTTGTCCTTCATCAATTCCCCATTGATCGCACATATGAATAGCGGTATAGAAAGCCCTGCTTGCCGTACTAGATATTATTATTTCGGGAACAGGTTGATACTGTGCAAGGTGATTGCCCATTTTTAATACGTCCTTTCTGCCACGCTTACCAAGTGGTCGATCATGATCAGGAAGGTCAAATGCCCAAGACGACTTAGCATGTCTGATGAGGTAGAGTGTTTTCATTAATCTGGAAGATAGAAATCAAATACGACATCATTCATGCATTTAAAATGACCTTTAGGGCATTTATCGAATCCATTGGAGGAGCATGGTCTGCATTTAATTTTATTGTTTTCAAAGATGATAAATTTGGTTCTGTAAGGGTAGTTGCCAAATGTTGGAACCGTGCTCCCCCAAATGGAATAGATCGTTTTTTTAAGAGCAGCTGCCACATGCATCATGTCATTCTCATGGGTAAATACCCAGCTTGCTTTCTCTATAATGGATGCTGATTGATTAAATGAAAACTTACCACAAGCATTAAAAATGATTGTGTTCTTTTTCAAGTCTTCTATTTCCTTTTCTTGGGATTTAGTTCCTCGTTCAAAAAATTGCTCTATTTCATTAGCAATCTCTTGATCTTCCTTTTCTCCAACAAGTATGATTGGTTTATTAATTCGATCGCACAGTTCGATCATTCTTTTTACGGGTAATTGCTTGGTCTTGTAAGCAGCCCCAATAGCAAACACTATATATCCATTTTGGTGTGTTTCGGGCAGCCAATCATGCTCCACTTCATCTTTTTCAGGAATAAAATAGTCAAGTCCTAAACTGTCCATTTTCACTTCTAAAGGAGCCACCAGTTCCATGAATCGATCAACCATATGTAGGCTAGGTATCTTATTGATTTTAAGGTTTACCAATAACCACTTTTTGAAACCCAACTTTTTGAAAGAGTAGCACTTTACCCCCAGTCTGGTGGTTATAATTTTAGTTCCAAAGTTATTTTCAAGGTCAACAATAAAATCAAAGCTCTCCTCTTTCAATTCACGGAAGAGTTCTCTAATTGAGTTTTTAAAAGTGTGTGTTTTATTGAGGTATGGATTGTTTTCTAAGACACTTTTGTGTTTTTCATCAGTGGCAAAATGTACATCAGCATTAAGTTGAGTTTTTATCACTCTTATAACTGGGGTAGATAGTACAATGTCACCAATAGAGGAGAATCTGATAATGAGAATTTTCATGTAACAGTAAAAATGGCTTAGATTTAATCAAAAAGGAAATCCATGAACTATTGGTTAATTAAAAGTGAGCCAAACACATACTCTTGGGAAGATTTTGTGAAACTGGGACGGGATCATTGGGAAGGAGTCAGAAATTTTAAAGCAAGAAATAATATTAAGGCTATGAAAGTAGGGGACTGGTGTCTTTTCTATCATAGCGTAAAAGAAAAGTCAGTGATAGGAATTGCTGAGGTTGTGAAGGAATTTTACCAGGACCCTACTACAGATGACCACCGATGGTATGTGATGGATATTGTCCCAGTTAAAAAGTTGAAGCAACCTGTAACTCTTGCTGAGGTAAAAGCTGATGAGCGGCTAAAAAAAATGAAATTGGTAACGCACCCAAGATTATCTGTTCAGCCAGTTCTAAAAGAGGAATTTGATATTATTATGGAATTGAGTGAACGATAGGGAGTTCTAATTCGTAATTGTTTTAATATAGCTATGAGAAACCTACTAATTATTCTTTTATTAACTCCAATTCTCTCTTTCTCTCAAAGAAAAAAAGAGAGGGACACTAGCAGAGTTATTAGCCAACCAAACAGAATTGAATTTCTAAAAGAAAAAGAGAATTCAAACTTTTTTGTTGTTCCTGGAGATGAGGATGGGATTCTTGTAGTGGAGGAAACTTCAAATCCAGCAAAAGGTGGTGGATATAACTGGAAGATGTACTTAGTAGATACTACTCTCAATGCAACTTGGCACCAAATTCAAATTATACCAGCAAAAGGTACTCTTCTAGGATATGAGTATTTCGATGGGAAGTTTTTTTTATTGTTTAGTAAAGACGCTTATCGAAGTGAAGATTTAGTGGTCTATCAACTAACAGCTTCAACCAAAGAATATTTTACCTATGATATTACGACAGTTTTCCCCGTAGAAATCACACACTTCGAATCAGTAGAGGAAACATTGATCTTAGCCGGTAATGCAAACTTTAGGCCTGTAGTAATTACTTACAATATCAATGATAAGATACCACGAGTTGTGCCAGGTTACTATGATGGTAAAAATGAGATTCTTGATATCATTGTTGACAAACAATCACGAATTTTCACGGTAGTGTCCTCTGAGAAGATGCAGAACAGGAAGTTCACAGTTCGAGTTAAATCATACTCATCAAATGGCGACTTGGTACAGGATAATTTGGTTAACCCAGGGGAGAAGAAAAGTATTTTAGATGCCGCAAGTACCACATTTTCAGGAGGACTTCAATACCTAGCAGGAACCTATTCTAAGAGGTCCATGAATTATAGTGAAGGGCTTTATTTAAGCAAATTCATTAATGGAAATCAGCAATTTAACAAGTACTTATCCTTTTCTGAATTGACCAATTTTTTTGATCATCTGCGGCCTAAGCAGGAGCAAAGAATAAAAGATAGAATTGAAAGAAAAAGGGCAAAAGGGAAAGAGAAGAGGTTCAGCTATCGCCTTTTAGTTCATGAAATTATTGAGCATGATGGCGAGTATGTAATGGTTGCAGAGGCCTATTATCCTCGCTATGATTATTCTACAGGTAATGCTTACACTTCATTTGGGGGATTGCGTAGAAACACTGGAAGATTTCCAACGTCAAGTTTTTTAGGGTATAGATATACTCATGCAGTGGTAATTGGATTTGATCAAAACTGCAACGTACTATGGGATCACAGTTTTAAAATAGAAGACATACTTAGCTATTCATTAGAAGAAAAGGTGTCCATTAGCATAGATGGAGATAGGGTTGCTTTAATGTACATAGAGGGCAATGAGATACGATCTAAAATTGTTCAGGAAAATGAAATTATTGAAGGAAGAACTTTTAATCCGGTGAGATTATCTTACGATTCAGATGAACTAAAGAGTAAAACCTCCGAGGTGGAGAGCTTAGAAAAGTGGTATGATAATTCACTTTTTGCTTTTGGTGAACAATCCATTAGAAATGAAAGCGGTCAGTCAATTAAAACTTATAGAAAGGTTTTCTATATAAACAAAGTAAAGTACGAAGTTGATAATCGTCATAATTAAAACTTAACCCTTACTTTTGAGGTAATAATTACCCATGCAGAAACGCCTGCTTTTCGATAGTCAACTTCTCGCACTCACTATCAGTCGATTGTGCCAACAACTCATTGAAATTCATGATGATTTCTCTCATTCTGTAATCATTGGAATGCAACCGAGAGGAATCTATCTCGCTGAGCGCGTCAGAAGTGAACTAGAGAAACTAACCAATAAGAAAATCCATATTGGATATTTGGATACCACGTTTCACAGAGATGATTTTAGAAGACGCGATGCACCCATTACCCCAAGTCAAACCAAAATTCCTTTTGAAATAGAAGGAAAGAATGTCATTTTGATTGATGATGTCTTATTCACAGGACGTTCAGTTAGAGCGGCACTTGATGCAATGAATACTTTTGGACGTCCCTCTAAAGTGGAACTTTTGGTGCTAATAGATAGGCTTTATAGTAGGCATATTCCTGTGGAGGCTAATTATGTGGGTAGAAAAGTGAATACCATACAATCACAAAAAGTATTGGTAGAATTGCAGGAGCAAGGAAAAGAAGACAATATTTGGTTAATCAATAAAGAAGAATGAGCCAGCTGAAGAGCAAACATCTCCTTGGAATAAAAAATCTCGATAAAGAGGATATTAACCTCATTTTTCAAACAGCATCCAACTTTAAAGAAGTCATCAATCGACCTATAAAAAAAGTGCCTTCTCTACGAGATGTTACAGTAGCAAATATTTTTTTTGAAAACTCAACTCGTACTAAAATTTCATTTGAACTGGCGGAAAAGAGACTTTCTGCCGACATAGTTAATTTTTCAGCTTCTGGGAGTTCAGTAAAGAAAGGAGAAACGCTATTGGATACTGTCAATAATATTTTGGCGATGAAGGTAGATATGGTAGTGATGAGGCATTCAAGCCCTGGTGCGCCCCATTTTTTAGCTAAACATATTGATGCCAATATCATCAATGCTGGAGACGGCACGCACGAGCATCCGACACAAGCCTTGCTCGATACTTTCTCTATGCAAGAAAAAATTGGCCATTTAGAAGGGAGAAAAGTGGTCATTGTTGGTGATATACTTCACTCACGAGTGGCTCTTTCAAACATTTTTGCCCTTCAAACTTTGGGGGCAGAGGTAATGGTGTGTGGGCCTGCAACACTCTTACCAAAGCATATTGGCGAATTAGGCGTTAAAGTGGAAACAGACATAAGAAAAGCACTTGAGTGGTGCGATGTAGCTAACATTCTTAGAATCCAGCTAGAGCGGCAGCAAATGAGATACTTCCCCTCTCTACGCGAGTATTCTCAATACTTTGGAGTTAATAAGCAGCTGTTAGATTCCTTAAACAAAGAAATTGTTATAATGCATCCTGGCCCTATAAATAGAGGAGTAGAAATCACCAGCGATGTAGCTGATTCTGATCATTCCATCATCCTTCAACAAGTGGAAAACGGAGTGGCAATAAGAATGGCAGTTCTTTACCTTCTAGCAGGGAATAATTAGTCAATCACTTGCCCAGATAATTAAAAGGGGTAATTTCCAAAAGCTCTGTTTTTACAGCATCACTAATATCCAGCGCCTTTATAAAAGCTTGAATGGACTGCTCAGTGATTCCTTCGTTGGTTCTAGTTAAAGCTTTCAAAGCTTCATATGGTTGGGGGTAACCCTCTCTTCTCAATACGGTTTGAATAGCCTCTGCAACTACCGCCCAGTTTTGATCTAAATCCGCTCTGATTGAACTCTCATTCGCATTGATTTTAGAAAGTCCTTTCTGTAACGATAGAAATGCTATGAATGAATGAGCGATTGGCACTCCAATATTTCTAAGTACCGTAGAGTCTGTCAAGTCACGTTGCAATCGAGAAATGGGAAGTTTAGCGCTCAGATGTTCAAATAGGGCATTAGCAATCCCGAAGTTTCCTTCAGCATTTTCAAAATCAATTGGATTTACTTTGTGCGGCATGGCTGAAGAACCCACTTCATTTTTGGCAATTGTTTGTGTGAAATAATTCATGGAAATGTATTGCCATACATCTCTACTTAGATCTGTTAAAATGGTGTTTATCCTTTTCAGGCCATCAAAAAGAGCTGCTAAGTGATCATAGTGTTCAATCTGAGTGGTTGGGTAACTTCTTTTCAATCCTAATTTCTCACTCACAAACTGATCTCCGAATGCATGCCAATCATAGCTTGGGTAAGCAATATTATGAGCATTAAAATTACCTGTAGCTCCACCAAACTTGGCGGCATAAGGAACCTGATGAAGAAGTGTTAACTGTTCTTTTAACCGAACAACAAATACATCAATTTCTTTACCAAGTCTAGTAGGTGATGCGGGCTGTCCATGAGTTTTAGCAAGCATAGGGATATCTTTCCATTGAAGTGCTTTACTACTCAAGTCAGCTATTAAGCTTTCCAGCTTTGGAATAAAAGTATTGACAAGAGCATCTTTAAGAGAAAGTGGTATAGCCGTATTATTAATGTCCTGAGAAGTAAGACCGAAATGAATAAACTCTTTGAAGTCTGATAATCCCAAATGGTCAAACTTATCTTTTATGAAATATTCAACCGCTTTCACATCATGATTGGTGGTCTTTTCTATTTCCTTGATAGCTTCCGCATCTTGCATCGAAAAGTTCTGATAGATACTTTTCAATTCATCATTTTTGGAGGAGTCATACTTTTGAAGTTGGGGAATTCCAGATTCATATAGAGAAATGAAATATAGGATTTCAACCTTTATTCGGTAGTTGATAAGCGCCTTCTCTGAAAAATAGTCTGCAAGCTTTGCTACTTTGCTTCTGTAGCGTCCGTCAATTGGAGATATGCCCTCTAATGGATTGAAATTCATGAATTTTGAATAAAATGAAAACACAAAATTACCTTATCCTGTTTACTTGTCAGACGTAGGCGCAAGAATTAACTTTGCGTCCTTAAATAAATACCCAATGGCATTCGGATTATTCAAAAAGAAGAAGAAGACAGACGATAGATATCAAATGATGACAGTCAAAGAAGTGGTGAATGTAGCCACTGATGCGGTGAATTTGGTCTTTGAGAAACCTTCTGGTTTTAATTATCAGCCAGGTCAATTTATTACCATAATTGATGAAGTGAAAGGTAAGAAAATCCGAAGGGCATATTCACTTTGCACTACCCCATTTGATGATGATCACCCTGCTGTTACCGTGAAAAGAGTCCCTGATGGGGCAATGTCCAATCATTTAAATGAAAATATTAAAGCTGGAGATCAGCTAGAGATAATGGAGCCAATGGGGATGTTTACTACATCTTACAATGATTCAAAATCTCGGCATGCTGTTTTTTTTGGTGGAGGTAGTGGAATCACTCCTCTTATTTCTATCATCAGATCTATCTTAATAAAGGAGCCAAAAAGCAATTGTGTTTTGGTCTATGGTAATAGAAGTGATGAATTTATCATTTTTAAAGACCTTATTGACTCATTAGAAAAAAAGTATGTAAAACTTTTAAAAGCAATAAA
>CAYGTD010000039.1:0-18234 GCA_964352725.1 uncultured Roseivirgaceae bacterium | reverse complement strand
CAAATGCCTCTTCAATTACATCATCTGATACCAACGTATGCCCTACTTCTATCATCTCTTAAAAATTTTTACAAAAATATTGAACCATTTCTAGTCGAGACCGTTATACAGTCATCAATATTTATATGTAGGTACATTTAAATAAAAAACATAACACAAAACTTAAAAACCATGATTAAAGCATTTATCATTTTCGCAGCATTATTATCAGGTGAGGCAAAAGACGTCAAAGTTGACACAAAAGCTAGCTCTGTAGAATGGGTTGGGAAAAAAGTAACAGGACAGCACAACGGAACAGTACAATTGAAAGAGGCGAGTTTATCAATGGACGAAAACGGAACACTTACTGGAGGTTCATTCACCATGGACATGACTTCTTTGATCTCCACTGATCTTGAGGGTGAATACAAAGGTAAATTAGAAGGACACTTGAAGTCTGACGATTTCTTTGGCGTAGCAAATTACCCAACTTCAACTTTTGTAATAACAAAAGCAGTACCACAAGGTCCTGGTAAGTATAAAGTAATTGGAAACATCACCATTAAAGGTACAACTCAGGAAATTCAATTTCCTGCGACTGTTGAATCAAAAGATGGAAAAATGATTGCAAAAGCAGACATCACTATTGATCGTTCAAAATTTGACATCCGATATGGATCAGGTAGTTTCTTCGATAATTTAGGTGACAAGACCATCTATGATAACTTTGATCTATCTGTTTCTTTAGTGGCTAGCAAGTAATAGTTATTCAATTCAATATACTAAGCCATCTCAAGAAATTGAGATGGCTTTTTTATTTACTCGAGCTCCCATAACTTCACCATATGATTAATAAAGTAGTTGCCAATGCGCAAGAAGCTATTAAAGGCATTAGTGATGATATGACATTGATGCTTGGAGGTTTCGGGCTTTGCGGAATTCCCGAAAACTGTATTGCTGAGCTAGTCAAATCCAACGTAAAAGGACTTACCTGTATATCGAATAATGCAGGTGTAGATGATTTTGGACTAGGACAGTTGCTTCACAAAAAGCAGATCAAAAAAATGATTTCTTCATACGTAGGAGAAAATGCTGAGTTTGAGAGACAGATGTTGAACGGAGAACTGGAAGTAGACTTAATACCTCAAGGCTCATTGGCGGAAAGATGTAGAGCTGGTGGTGCCGGCATACCTGCCTTCTTCACCCCTGCTGGGTATGGTACAGAAGTAGCCGAAGGGAAAGAAGTGAGAGAATTCAACGGGAAACCACACATTCTCGAAACAGCTTTGACGGCTGACTTTGCCATAGTAAAAGCATGGAAAGGTGATCATGCCGGAAATCTTATATTCAAAGGAACTGCAAGGAACTTTAACCCACCTATGGCCATGGCAGGGAAAATAACCATAGCAGAAGTAGAAGAACTTGTAGAGCCTGGACAATTAGACCCTAACTTCATCCATACACCCGGCATATTTGTACAACGAATATTTCAGGGGACTAACTACGAAAAAAGAATTGAACAACGAACTACCCGATCAAAAAATTAAGATATGCTAGATAAAAATGGTATAGCAAAACGAATTGCTCAGGAATTACAAGATCGCTGGTATGTGAATTTAGGAATTGGCATTCCTACACTAGTTGCTAACTATATTCCAGAGGGAATTGATGTAGAGTTTCAATCAGAGAATGGCTTGTTAGGCATGGGACCATTTCCTTTCGATGGTGAAGAAGATGCAGATATGATCAATGCAGGGAAACAAACTGTGACAACACTTCCCGGGGCATCTATATTCGACTCCTCTACTTCATTTGCCATGATTAGAGGACAACATGTGCAGCTTACCGTTCTTGGTGCCATGGAAGTGTCTGACAATGGAGATATAGCCAACTGGAAGATCCCTGGCAAGATGGTAAAAGGAATGGGCGGAGCTATGGATCTTGTCGCTTCGGCTGAAAATATCATTGTGGCTATGATGCATACTAACCGTGCGGGCGAATCCAAACTATTAAAAGAGTGTACCCTTCCAATTACTGGTGTTCAGTGCGTAAAGAAAGTGGTTACCAACCTTGCCGTAATGGAAGTTACTCCAGAGGGATTTAAATTAATAGAGCGAGCACCTGGAGTATCAGTTAATGAAATAAAGAATGCGACTGCAGGACGATTAGTGATTGATGGAGAGATTCCAGAAATGAATATTTGATGGAAATAGGCCAGTATCATACATTAAAAATTCTACGCATCACGCCTCCAGGAGCATATCTATCTTACGGTGGTGAAGACGATATAGATATTCTACTTCCTACTAAATACATTCCTGATGAAGCTAAAGTAGATGACTTTATTGAGGTTTTTGTTTATCGTGATTCTGAGGATCGCATCATCTGCACTACTGCCACACCGCATGCAACAGTAGATCAATTTGCTTTCTTGAAAGTAAAAGACGTGAGCAGTGTAGGTGCTTTTTTAGATTGGGGCATTGAAAAAGATATATTGCTCCCTTTTAGGGAACAAAAAAACCGACTGAACAGAGGGGAATGGGTACTTGTCTATTTGCTTTTAGATGAAAAAACTGATCGTGTTTTTGCAACCACTAAGCTTGGTAAATACTATAGTAGTGAGGATATTGATTTAGAAGAAGGCGAGGAAGTTGATTTACTTGTTGCAGATCAGACTGATTTAGGTGTAAATGTGGTTATCAACAATCAATACAGAGGACTTATTTACGAAAATGACATCTTTCATGACTTGCTAGAGGGCGATAGAACTACTGGTTATATTAAGGCTATACGTCCTGATAATAAAATTGACGTAAGTCTTAGAAAAGATGGGTTAGAAAATCTGGAACTAGGTGCGCGACAGATTATGGGAGAATTGAGATCCAATGATGGTTTTTTACCACTACACGATAAAAGCTCTCCTGAAGAGATTCAATCTTCATTACAGATGAGTAAAAAGAATTTTAAAAGATCAATAGGTATTCTCTACAAGAAAAAATTGATCACCATTGAGACGGATGGTATTAGAAAAGTCGCTGACTAATCCAATTGCTCTTGATTATCTGACTTTGTAGAAGATTGCGATTCTTGCGATCCCAAATACATTAAGAAGAGAAAGACAACAAGTAGTACAAAGGAGAATTTTTTCATTTCAATTTTATTTATATTCAAAATAGATGGAATATCTATTTTAGGAAACCAGTATTTCGGCGAATGGTTCAAAAAAGGTGTCAATGGGATTTTGACGTGTATTCATCACCTTCTAAAATCAGTACTCAGTCATGCTAAATAGACACTTTTTAAAGTGTCGGGTAAATGCCGTGTACAAGTCAAAGCAATAATTTTGGAGTAAATTCCCCCTGCCCTAGCATTGCTTAAAAAACAATATGGAAGCATTGAAACAACCACAGCTTGGAAAAACCATACAAGCACTAAGACAAGAACAGAAACTAACTCAAGAGGAGTTGGTAGAAAAGTGCAATGTCAATGTACGTACGCTTCAGCGCATTGAAGCTGGAGATGTCACTCCAAGAGAGTTTACGATAAAAGCTATACTAGAAGCGCTGGACTACAAGTTTGAGCAAGTGGCTGATTCTATTCAAAGAAAAGTATCCGCAAAGCGCATGAACATTGGTTGGATAGCTGGTCTTATCTACTTCATTTTTGGATTTGGTGAAGCCATTGTTGATTATTTCCGGTTTGAAAATGATTTAGCGATCTATTTTCCACTCATCTATACAGGTGTAAAGACTGTGGTAACGGTAGCGTACATTTTCTTCATGATTGGGTTTATTGAAGCTGGCAAAATGCTGAAGAGTTCGTTGCTCAAAATAAGTGCACTCCTCATGCTTGGATCCATGGCTGTGATTGAGCTTTACGATATCCTATCAATTTTCTCCGGCCTATCATCAGAAGAATTTGTAATGGTGAAAGGATTTGAGTCCGTTGCTTTCGGAGGCGTAGATATTGTTTTTGGAATTGCACTTATAAAAATCAGGAAACAATTGGGATTGGTTGCCTCTGCTGCTGGATTGTTTGAAATCATTATAGGTCTTTGCTTTGTTTCATTCTTTTTGGCTTTTCTTGGGCTCATTTTCATGATTCCTGCTGTCTTGCTAGAAGTTATTCTACTCTTCAAATGCTATGAGCTAGTACAAGGCAAAGAATAAATTCATCCACTTCTTTTATTAAACAATACAATCATGATTAAAAAAATATGCTTGGTAGCATTTGCTACCTTATCAGTATCGCTCATCCTTTTATTTACCTATGTCCCATCTAAAGACTCACACCATGGAAGGTTGGATCTCCAACTGTATGTTGGTGATGCACCAAATCAGCCTCTTATTGTTGGATTTGGAGGTGGTGAAGGTGGAAATGCGTGGACTTCAAACAGATGGAAGCCTATCAGAGACCAATTCATTGAAAATGGTTATTCGTTCTTAGCCATTGGGTATTTTGGCGCCAAGAATACCCAACCGTATCTTGATCGTATTTCCTTGAATGCCATTTATGATTCCATTCAGCGAATTGCTACACATCCATTAATTGATGAATCTAACATTGGGTTAATTGGGGGGTCAAAAGGAGGAGAATTAGTATTGAATCTTGCTAGCAGATATAGCGATTTTAAAACAGTAGTAGCTATTGTTCCTAGTCATATCAGTTTTCCAGCCTTAACCTTGACGGCAAATACTTCATCCTGGGAATATGATGGTGAAGAGGTACCGTATGCTGAAGCACCATTTAAGATTATCTTACCAGCGCTCATAGGAGATCATCATACTGCATTCTCTATGATGCTTGAGGATCAAGATGAAGTAAAAAAAGCGATTATAAAAGTAGAGAAAATCAATGGCTCCATATTATTACTATCTGCTAGTGAGGATGAAATGTGGCCATCTACTGACATGTCTGATGAAATAATGAAAAGACTAAAGGAAAAGCAATTCAAACATACGTTTGAGCATTTAATCGTTGAGGGTGGTCACTCAGAACCACTGGATCACTTCGATCATATATTTGATTTCCTTGAAAACAACTTTAAATGACTCGCTATGCTATTTTTTAATCTTGTAGAATCGATTCTAAAAATTCATTAGATACTGGCTTGGTAATAAAATCTCTAACAATAGAGAATTTTTTTGCTCTTTTCTTGTCCTCAGGATCTATAGATGAGCTTACTATATAGATATCTATATTTTCCATTTCTTTTGAATTAGTGATATTTTCTAAAAATCTCCAGCCATTGCATACAGGCATATTCAAGTCAAGGAACAAGACATCTGGAATTACTTGTGGTGATGATGTTAAATATTGGAAAATCTCATCACCATTATAAAATGATAGAAATTGACACGATTCATTCACCTTCGCCACATGTTTCTTCATTATCCAATGAAATACATCCTCATCATCAACCAAGCCAATAATCTTAGTTTTCATTCTAACTGATTTTTAAACGTTATTTTAAAAGTTGTTCCTTCCCCTACTTCACTCATCACCTCAATAGTGTCTCCCATTGTTCTAACTTGATTTTTAACTAAGAAAAGTCCAAAGCCTTTACTGTCCTCATTATTATGAAATGTTTTGCCAAGACTAAAAATATCATCGCTATACTTCCCTAAGTCTATACCTACACCGTGATCTTTAAACGTTAGTATAACGTTTCTTCCGTCTCTGTGGCTTTCTATTTCAATATTCGGTATCTCATTCCTTGGTGTATATTTTATTGAATTACTCAATAAGTTTAAACAAATACTTTCTAGATACACTTCTGGATAAATGACCCCTTCAACGTTGAAATTGGTTTTCAAGATGACATTTCGCTCAATTAATTTAATCTTCATCAAATCTTTAACTGAACTCACCACCTCTTCAAATCTTAAAGCCACTTTTTTTAGATTTTCCTTTTGCTGTACCTTCAAAATTTCATTCAGGTCACTAATCGTCTCAAGTGCCTTTTCACATACATCCTTGATATATGAAACTGCTTTATCTTTTTCGGCTAAATCACTATTTAAATACAATTCACTTAAACCTGCAATATTGCTTAAGGGAGATCTCAGATTGTGAGATACAATTTGAGCAAACTCCAGAAGTCGTTCATTTTTTCTACTTAGTTCTTCAGATGAAATTAAAAGTTGTTTGTTTTTCTCTTTAAGCTCATCCTCCATACGTCTTCTGAGCGAGAAGTCCATATAAGTACAAATCACATGAAGAAATTGATGATTTTCATCGTATACTGGTTCAGCATCCACCATTAGCCAAACACGATCATTCGTCGTTGGTCTAAAGACACCCATCACAACATGCCTAATCGCCAGTCCTGTTTTAATGGCCTGAGGTATTGGAAAGTCCTCCTGCTTCATCACAACACCGTTACTATCCAGTACATTCCATTCAGAGTCAATCGCAGCTTTACCCGTGAACTGCTCTTCAGACATACCTAGAAGTAAATAAGAAGCCTTATTGTGTATTTTAGGCACCATTGACTCATCATAGAGGCCAACTCCAACATTAAGGTTGTTCATCAATGTCTTAAACCTCTGTTCGCTTTCTACTAATGCTGCTCGTGAGTATACCAGTTCCGAAACATCGCTCATCATACCCAGCATTCTAACAGCCTTTCCCTTTATAGCCACGAATGTGCCCCTATCGTACATATGACAATAGTTACCGTCCTTTTTCATGAATCGGTAATAAACTTCATAGGTGTTTAATTTATCCTTCGCGGCATCTAATAGTGCAAAAGCAGATGCTCTATCATCAGGATGGATAAGATCTCCCCATCTATCAATGTTGCCCATCTCCTCCGCAGAAAAAGAGGTTACCTCTAATACATTACCACTCCACAAGATTTCGCCCGATGCTATGTCATAGTCATAGACAATAATTCCAGCCGCTTCAGCAACTAGTTTATGTCTTGTTTCCCAATCATTTTTTTGCCTTTCTAGTTCTTTTCTTTCAGTGATGTCTTGAATGGTTCCTAGAAGTTTTTTCGTGTCATTTTCAGTATATGCTCTACCTATTCCCTCAAGCCAATGATAGGTGCCATCAGGCCATAATACCCGGTGCTCAGCTATAATACTCTCATCGAAAGGCAAATTTTCAATTAAGGCATTTACCTTATCTCTATCCTCTTCATGAATGAGCTGGAAATAACCTTCAATGGTTCCACTATATGATTTTGAAAAATCGTAAAAATGATCGGCTTCATCCACTGACCAGCTTAATACCCTACTTGTAAGGTTGAGCTCACAGAGTGTGATTTTTGCCGTTGAAAGAGTATTCCGTATACGACGGTTTAATGAATAATTGCCAATTAAAGTTTGGCTTTGTGTGCTTTCCATTTTAGCTGGTTGGTTAAGCTGAATAATTATAGAGACAAGAATTGACCGTAAAGTACAATCTTAATATACAAAAAAAGACGCACAACCTAAAATGTATAGTGAAATGGTTAGGTAAGCCACTACTCTACCTATGCGAAAACTACTTATAAAGATCCAATAGTTTCGATTGATCTTTTATTGCGTCGATAAACTCTTTTTTTAATCTGTCTACTAATTGTGAAACGGTTACATTATCATCAATATTAGTAACACCTTGACCCGCTGACCAGATGGTTTTCCATGCTTTTGCTTCTGCTTTATGTGCATCTAGCTCTTCTCCAAAATCAACTTTAGCTTTCTTACTCCACATTTCCTCAGTGATTCCCATAGCTTCTAAGCTTGGTCTTAAGAAATTAGCATGAACGCCAGATACAGCTGCAGTATAGACCACATCGCTAGCCCCAGATTCAATAATCATATTTCGATATCCCTCGTCTGCTTTGCTCTCTTTGGTGTTGATAAATCGTGTGCCCATGTAAGCCAGATCAGCACCCATTTGCATAGCTGAGGCTACATCTCTCCCTGTACTGATGCATCCAGAGAGTAAAATAGTCTTATGGTAAAATTTCTTAATCTCAGCTACCAAAGGCATTGGATTAATCGTCCCCGCATGTCCACCAGCTCCTGCCGCTACTAAAATCAACCCATCTACTCCAGCGCCAGCAGCTTTCTCTGCATGACGTTTCATAATCACGTCATGAAATACTAAACCACCATAACTATGAATAGCATCCACAACGGTAGTCACTGCTCCCAAGGAAGTAATAATCAAAGGCACTTTATGCTTTACGCAGATAGCTAGGTCAGCTTCTAATCTTGGATTAGAATTGTGCACAATTAGATTTACCCCAAATGGAGCAGCTTTCTCTCCTGTCTCTGTCTCAAATGCGGCTAAAGATTCTTTGATTTGAATGACCCATTCTTCAAATCCTTCAGTTGACCGTTGATTCAATGCTGGAAAGGTACCTACAATTCCATTTTTACAACATTCAATAACCAACTCTGGTCCTGATATCAGGAACATAGGAGCTGCAACTACTGGTAACTTTAAATCTTTGAGAAAAGGTGCTTTCATTATTCTATCGCTTTGATTGATCGCAATATGCTTAAAAAAATCTTAGAATAGAATTTTTTTAAGCCTGATCAATTGCTTGAGAAAGCACGTGCTTAGGTATAGCTCCCGATTGCCTCCAAACTTGCTTACCCCCTTTATATAAAATGAAGGTGGGTACACCCTTTACATTCAATTGATTAGCTGCTTGTGGGTTTTTGTCAATGTCTATCTTGATAATTTTAAGCTTATCCCCCATTTCGGATTTCAACTCTGATAATACAGGAGCCATCGTTTTACATGGACCACACCATGTCGCATGAAAGTCGACCAAAACTGGTTGATCGCCACTGACTAGTTCTTTGAAATTTGCCATAATACATAGTAAACAATAAAGATTCGGTAAATAGTTCTTAGCTTATACAAGCAACTATTTTTTGTTTTTCTTTTTGTCCTTATTCATGAAATTCTTATCTCCTCTTGTCTTCGGTTTTTTATACTTCTTCGCCAACTCTCGACGATAGGATCCCCCCATATTCACTTTCATATTCTTATCCTTTTTCTCATGCGTCTCCTCTCCTCTTGGATTCTTGTTCCCAGTACGATTTGAAATTTCTGGTTGAAATATTCTTGGTCTTTCTTCAGGTATAAGCTCTTTAGAAATTTCTATTTCTTCAGGAAGTGTATTTTCTGGAATCTGCAAATCCATCAATTCCTCAATAGCGGTTTTTTGCTCTTGTTCATCATTAGTGAAAAATAATATGGATTTGCCTTCTTTCTCCGCTCTACCAGTTCTACCTATTCTGTGCATGTAGTTTTCCGGATAAGCCGGAGTATCCATATTGATCACATGTGAAACATTTTCAAGATCTAAACCTCTTGCTATCACATCAGTAGCTATTAATATTCTGTTTTTTCCTCGATTAAATTGATCCAAAGATCTCAAACGATAGTTTTGGCTTTTATTGGAATGAATAATACACAACTCTGATTCATATTGCTCCTTCAATACATCAAAAAGTCTATCAGCATTTTTCTTACTTGAAACAAAAATCAACACCTTTTGGTATTCCTCTTTATCCAATAGGAGGTTTTCTAGCAAATTAGCTTTTGTATAAAAATTAGGAACTGGATAACAAGATTGGGCGATATTATCCAATGGTGTTCCACTCAATGCCACAGTGATTTTCTCAGGAGCAATGAAGAAGTCATCAATTAACGAATCTACCTCAGCAGTCATTGTTGCTGAAAACATGATATGCTGCCTTTTATTTGGAAGTAAATCGAAAATATTTGTTAATTGAAATCTAAATCCCAAATCCAACATTACATCTACTTCATCTATTACTACTTTTTTAACTCCCTTGAGCTGAACAGATTTATGTAAAACCAAATCATATAGTCTTCCTGGAGTTGCAACTAAAATATCCATTCCTTCGGCTACTTTATCTTTTTGTGTGTTGATATTAGTGCCGCCATACACTCCTAAGGTTCTTACATTCATATAGGTAGTAAGACTCTCTATTTGCTCTACTACCTGCACCACAAGCTCTCTGGTTGGGACAAGAATCAAAACCTTAGGGTGTAATTCTTGGGAATACTTCAACTCTCGCAGAAGCGGCAAAAGATAAGCAAAGGTCTTTCCAGTACCTGTTTGAGAGATGCCAACAACATCTCTACCCGACATAATTACGGAGTAGGCAGACGCCTGTATGGCTGTCGGTATCAGAAAGCCTAAATCACTCAGTGCGTTTTTTAACGGATTGGAAAGGTTTAGTTGATCAAAATTGTTCATCGTGGACATTTCTACAAAAATAGCTTATATAATATCCTTATTGTTGAGTGAAAAGTGGTTCTCAACTCTCTGAACTTCAAAATCGATGAAAGATTTAAAGAGTATCTGAGTAGATACAACTAAGAAAGGAGATCATTCATAGAAATGAGCGCTCAATAGTGTTGATAAAAAAGGTGGCATTGATATTAAAAGACAACCAAACGAGAAAGAAAATGTCAACTAGACCACAAAACATCGAGAAAACATTTAAGAAAGCATATATCAAATTTTTCACATTGCTTCTTTCATATGTCGCACTACTAATGCTTTTAATGGCATAATTTTTTTATCATCTAATCACACTTACCATGAAAAATTCTAAATCAATCATTACAATCATTTTTGGACTTATTCTTTTTGCTTCATGTTCTCATGGAGCAAAACCAGAGAAAGTTTCATACAATAGAATTGATACACTTAATGACAGCATAAACGAGGATCATTGGCCGTTTAGTCATACTTTGAGTAAAGGAGATCCTTACATCTCAGAATTACTTAATCAATAAAGTCAAAACTCGATTACTTTCATCTTATCTCGGTCAGCCGAAGAAATTACCGTTCCAATAGGGGCATTGTAATAAGTGGGGTCACAAAATGTAAATGTATAGCCTTTGTGAATCACAGATTCTCCAAATGAAGGAGCTGGCAAGCGTATTCCCAGCGCTACATGCTGAGGAAAACCAATGGCAATAATCGGAGTATCTGCGAAATTTCGAATCAAATAAGATAAAAGAGCAACTCTATCTTCACAATCTGAAAATGGGAATGCGAAAAGCTCTTCAGGATACATAGCCCTTTCCTTTCCAAACTGCTTGCTATCGGATTTATATTGAAATGCTTTTTGGCTAAATTCCAATAAGAATTTCAATTGATCTACTTTAGAAAGACCTTCTAAATAAGGAGAAAGTGATTTCTCCAATGATTTTTTCAATAGATCTGAAGAAGTAGAGGATAAGTAATAAGCCAAATCCACTTGAGGGAAATTATTAAGCATATCCGAAATATTTACGTTGTAGTAAACTTCCAGTTTTATAGGCTTACCGTTTTTCGATGTATAACTTAAGTTACGTTTCAAAGCCTTTAGCGGTAATCTGATTTCCTCAGAAATAGTGAAATCAAAGAGATTACTATCTTTTTCCTCTTCAGATTGATAAGATTCTAATTTTCCTGATCTTCCAGAAAGGACATAGTAGCTCACCCCATCACTTCCATAATATCGTTTTCCATAGATCTTTCCATAACTACCTATGATTAACGTAGGTGACTCACCTAGCAATCCAACTCTCGCCTCGTACCCTGTTTTAACTAAGAAAAACCATTTATATATTTCCTGAGCAGAAGACGAAATATTTAATTCTTTTACGAATGACTCAACCAAAAGGAGATACCCATAGTCTGGCAGTTGCAGTTCTTCTTTTATGGAATACAAATCTGTCAGCACCGATTTATAAGGTGATTTTGAAAGCCGATCCCATGCCTTAGCGATTCCGTATTTATCAGATACTGAAATTTCAGACGCTTTCAGCAAAGCATTGGAGAAGCGAACCTGCACAGCTTCTCCATAAAAATTGAATTGCAATGACTTATCCAATGAATGTTCTTCATTGTATTCCATAGATGGAGGAGAGAAAGAACGCATTAAGCGTGGAGCTGGAAGTTCAATATTTTGATGCTTTACATCTTCTAGCTCAAAAGACTCTTCTAGAATTGGCTGTTCCTGAGGCTTGGGCACTGACTCCTTTTCTGGTGTGATTTTTAATTCAAGTTGCTTCCAATTTTCAATGATAAATCTGGCGAAAATGGAATCTTGCTGCTGAACAGTCCGCTCAAATTCCTTTTCATCTTGTGTTTTAAACTTATTGAATTCATCAGCAAAATCCTGTGCTTGCAATTTTGTAAGAAGAAATAAGAATACTATGATGGTGAAAATTCGCATTCTTATTTCTCTTCCTTCATTGTCGTTAGAATGATGGTCGATTCTGCATAGTATTCACTCTCCGCTTTCACAGCTCTTGTTGTTTTCAGTACTTGTGCCAAAGGCTCAACAATAGAGTCGAATCCATTTACACTTTGAACCTCCAACTTATCAAAAGGTTTATCCTGTGCTACCATCTGGATGTATTCCACACCACATGGACAAGATGTCTCCCAAGACAGAGGCAATTTTACTGATAGGTTTGTCTGCTCTGGAGTAATGAAGAAATTATCAGCCAAAAGGAACTTTTGATTATCGCTCCAAACGTTAATCACTCTAATGTAAGAAGGTCGACTGACACTTACTGACAAACTCAACAACTCACCTTCTTTAAAAATGACAGATTGAGCACCTTTTTGTGTGGTGATATTAGCAACTAGTCCACCAACAGGAGAAGTAGGTCTCATTTGATCATTCTTTTTGAGAAGATCATCCTTCTTTTTCAATTCATAATTTACGTTTAGTCTTTTGATTTTTTCTAAATCCACTGCAATTGAACCTCCTGCTTTCATACTTACATTTTCGCCTCCACTCATATAATTGACATTAGCAACAATTTGAATCTCCTTTTCACCAGGCCAGTACGAACCACTTACCACATACCCATCGTCACTAATAGAACGACTAATACCGCCCCTTTTTTCTTCTAATGCTTGCCTAAAAAGCAACCCAAAATAGTCCGAAAATTCTGTGGCTATATCTGAACTTTTGTAAGTAATCAATCCCATATGCAGGGTACCTTCAATATCACCCATCTCCTCTCTAAGCTTATCTACTAAGAAATAGCTTGCCTCTTTGATTCCGATATCTTCATTATTCCTAAGTTTATCGAGTGCATCCAAAGTAGTATCATAAAGTTGCTTCCATTTAGCCGACTTAAGAACTACCTCATTCGAAACATTCAAATACTTGAGCATCGTCTGATATGACTTTGCATCTCCCAATGCTTTCAGTTCCGAATTATATCTTTTATAGGATTCTGCATTGTCCTGCAGGTTTTCAATTCGCGTTAGTTCTGTCTCAATTCGTTTGATTTCAGAAGACAAAAGTCCATAGTAATGTGATATCAAGGACTTTTTCTTCACAAAAGCAAAAGCATAAACTACGCGCTTCTTAACATCAACATATTCTTCAGTTTGCATTCCGATTGCTTCAAGAGAAGATGATGTAACCGTAGATTTTTCATACCTATCCTCAGACTCCCCATTCACATTTAGCATATTGGAGGAAGATTCACTCCTTATCGAAACAAAAATTGATTCTGATAAGGCAGCCCTTGCTGCACCCTTTAATTTCTCAGAATATTCACCTGGTGTCTCCCCTTTCTGATAGGTCTGTGAAACGAAACCTGTATAGTAAGCTTCAGCTGGGTAAGCTTGATCTCGCATCAAAGGATTTGTCCAGCTTGGTGGGACTTGTCCGACTACAAGATAAGAGAGAAAAAGCGTAATAATAAGCGGTAGAATCTTCATTACTAGAGTCCTAAGAGTTTATTCAACTCCGCCTCGTTCTTGGTCATTTTTGTACCTAACTCTTCTACCAGCATTTGCTTCGCCAATCTTGACGCATTCTTAGTATCATACATCACCGTGAATCGATATTCAAACTTGTCTTCAACTCTTCTTACCATTTCTATTACAGGCTTAATACTTCCAATTCTATTTTGAATCAATGTTTTGCTACTTGATAGAAACTCATCTACGGTTTGAACCTCTTCTGCCGTGAATCCAGTATTCCCTTTATTGTTGGTAATCAATGCTGATACCTCTGCCTGTATAAGACCTGCTAAGATTAATCGTGTATTATCAATGGCATTTGCTTGAGATACCCCCTCTGATCCAGAGATCGCACTACCAGTAGCCGCTAAATATCGCTGATCACCTTCTTCTGTGATCATTACTTGCATCAATAAAGATTTTTCAAATTGATTGGCCAAAGGAAGGTTGCCTGGGAGGTTATTGTATCCTTGTTTTTCCCATTTCTTAGCTTCTTTTCGAGCTTCCTTTATGGTGCCACTTCGTTTCACGTCTTTCTTCGCCTGCTTCATGGTCGTTTGAGAAAACGCTGAAGAACAAATGGCAAGTGTAAATATTAGGACGATGATTTTTTTCATAATATTATTTAATTAGTGTTTTTATAGGTTAATTATCTATTCTTCGAATTTGTCAACTTCCAACTCTTGATTTTGCAATGAATCGTATGTTGCACTATCTGCGTAAGCTGGTACCTCATCCATTTGAAGCTCTATGGATTCTGATCCTAAATCCTTCCAACTGTACCAAAACAATGCCAATGCTAAACATGCTGCAATACTTGAAGTTACATAGAACTTCAAGTTAAAAAAAGATGATTTGTTCATTGACTTTTCCGCCAGTCCTATTTTTTCCTTGAATGAGGATTCCTGAATATATTTTATCCCATCTATAATCAATTGATGATCCTTTCTTATTTTATCTGGAACATTCTGACCTTCTCCTCTATCCAGATCATCAATCATTTTCTCTATTTCTTCGTCACTCAAACTCATTGTTTTTTGCTTATTTGATAGTTAATTCAAAAATTGAGTTTTTGTCAACACTTAAAATCATATTTTTATTGGGAAAGCTCAACACCCTTCAAGTCTTCACGCACTCGCTTAATGCATCTGTATTTTTGCTCACGCACCACCTGACCGCTTGCGTAACCTAATGCATCCGCTATTTGATCAAATGATTGATTATTGAAATAGATGCGCTTTAAGATATCTAGACAATTCTTACCTCTTTGCTTGAGTAATTCAACCACGCGAAGCATGATCTCATCAGGATTCTTGGATATCAATTCAAAGTCAAAAGCCTCTACTGAAGCATCTTCCTGATCGTATGATAATTTGCTTTTTTGCTTAAGACGCTTCAACCAAAGTCGGCGACTAATCGCGAATATATAGGTGCTGATTGCAGCTGTTAACTCAAATCCTTCTTTCGAAATATTTTTATAAAAAACCAGCATAGCGTCTTGAAAAACATCTTTTGCTTCATCAGAGGAGCCTGAGTTTTTCAAAACCATACGTTCTATCGCAGGATAATTAGACGAGTAAACCTTATTTAATAGTTCTTGATTGCCTGACTTAAGCCCTTCTAGGTAAGTCGTTTCGCTTAGTTCCAATCCTAATTAAGATTATATTATCGTCTGATAAAAATGAAATCTCCTCCTTCATCACCTACTTTCTGCATGGTACCGTATTGAGGAATTACATCACTGTTGTTAATCACAGCTCTTCTGAAGCTACTAAACAATTCAGCTGATGGTAAGTACTTCTCTTGATTATCGGCTAATCTTTTGGTCAAATACTTTAGGAATTCACTTCGATCAGGAACCTCCGTTAATGTTCCACTAGTCATGGCTTTTCTACTTGGAAGATTATAAAGCTTCTTGATAGCTACTTGATCTTCTGAAATGAAAACTGCTCTAGATTTGAAAATAGATCCTGAAAAACATGCATCAGCTACCAAAAGTGTATGCTTTGATTTGATCGTTCTAAGTTGATCTGTCAATGTTGTATTTCTAAACCAATCAGCTGTACTTGTTTTACGTCCATTTTTAGGAATCCAATATCCTGTTTCTGTTTCTTTATCCCAATAGCCATGGCCTGCGTAGAATAACAGTAGATTGTCTTCAGGACCTAGCGTCTTTCTCATAAGATCTAATGCATCCACGATCTCACTTCTTGTAGGATTTTCTAGATATGTAATGTTCTCTTTTTCAAAGGTGTAGTATTGCTCTAAAACCTCACCCAATTTTCTTGCGTCGGCAACAGGCTTATCTAGAGAAGTAATATCCGGATCATCATACTCATTTACTCCTATGAGTAAGGCGTAAAACTTACCATCTCCTGTAGAGACTTCTGCTAGAGCAGGAACATTTGTTGGGGCATCTACCTCAACTGAAAACACTTTCTGCGTTGAAACATTCTTCATGTCAATCACATCAAAAATGATATCATTTCTTCCTGCCGACATGTTGAGCGTGACAGAAAAAAGTCCATTTTGACCTAATGTCACATTTTGATTATTAACAAAAACAGATCGAACGCCATCTTCATCCGTAATGGCACCCGTAATTACCATTTGATTGGTAGTCACTTTCTTAAACCCCCTCGATTTTTCAGTAAGGCCACTAGGACTTGAAATAGCAACAATAGCTGGGCTATTGTTATTGAAATTTACCTGTAAAACTTCAGAAGTATATTCTGCTGTCTGAGCAAATACGCCCACTGATAAGAGTGTAGCGATTGCAAATGAGGTTAAGGCTTTAATTGGTTTCATAATTTCTTATATCTAGTGGTTGATTCGATATATTTCATTTTGTCAATTCGTGCTTCGATCAATGTCCGCTTCGACAAGCTCAGCATGACATCATTGTCGACTATCGTTTCAATATCTTGGTTGTCACTTTATTATCAATTCTTAAAAAATAGACTCCAGCAGGTATTGAAAACTCATCTAAGTTAATCATTTCTTTGTTTAATCCCTCATATAGCTTCATACTGCCCATAGAGTGTGATTTTCCATCTAATCCAACTAAAGAAATGGTCACATTTCGTTCAGAACTTCCGTACATCTCTATAGTCATAACGTCTTCTACAGGATTTGGATATGATCCGTAGTAGGCATCAAAATCAAGGTCCAAGTTTTCAAAAATGGTCTCCTTATCACCATAGTATAACTGATGGGTTGCAGAAGAGTTATTCGTTAATTGAATCGATTTTGTATTTTTCAAATCAACAATTTTTTTCGATGCACCATCCACTAAAATGATGGTTTTATTCGAAGAAACTGGAACATCCCAAGTCATATCAATAACCTCCTCTGGAAGATTATTTTTCACATTGAAAGTCCATGATTTAAAATCAGCCGATTTTTTAATACTTCTTGTGCTACCATCCTCGAATAGAAGATCTAAGTATAGCTCGAGTCTTGGCAGAGTAGAAAAATCATAGCTGTCTCTTTCATCCTTCGCATCTGGTGAAACACCTACCCCACTAATTGAATATTGATAAGAAGGAGTTTCGAAAAATAAATCCAATTGCCACTCATTTTGATCAATAAATATTTCACTCGGTTCGTTAAGATCACTACTTGTTCTACCCCCGTTTGAGATAGCCGACACAGGAATTTCAAAATTATTAACAGATCGTGAGGATTGAATAAAAGCTCCTTCCAATTCACTTAAAGAACTCTTATTGGTGAATTGGGAATTAAATCCGATTAAAGAGGTTTGAACCTCCCCAGAGGAGATAATGCCTTCATCAATGTTATGCTGAATCACATCTGCCCAATTTAACGTTCCTTGAAATGGATTTCCAATCAATGTGTAGCCATCTCCGCTATCTACTCCTCCACTTGGGTTTAGATTGATCCTATAAACTCCATTATCAGTAGCGACGCTTCTTCCTCCTGTATTAATGGCAGTTGATTCCTTAGTAATGAACCAATAACCTACGCCTGGCGAAACATTGCCAGAAGAAAGATCTCTATACGATCCATTGGAATAACTCAATAACCTCCAGTTTTCATCATACGTTCCTAAATCACCAAATAGACTAGTTACACTTACAGATTCAAATGGAAATGCTAGAATTGAATAGTTGGAGACAGATGTCCCAGGATTTACTTTGCTAGACACATTCACTTCACCCGTACCTATTATAGTAGAAATAATTAAAGTATCAGATTGCTGCGTGCCAAAAACATCTTCCAGTTCAAAGAAGTACTCCACTCCAATATTATCCATTGACGAGGCATTAATTGTTTGTGTGTAATCATTACTGGAACCAACCGTAATGTTTGGACTAGCGGAGAAACTACCACTCGCTACTTTTTTAGTGTAAAGTTTGACACCAGTAATGCCATCTCCGTCCGTAATGACGGCCGTAACAGTAAAGTCTACTTTTTCACTACTCGTTGGATTTCCAGCAAGAGAGAAAGAAGTAGGTTCATTGACGTTATTCACATTTACAGTGATT
>CAYGTD010000038.1:0-18326 GCA_964352725.1 uncultured Roseivirgaceae bacterium | reverse complement strand
ATTCCACGATTCTGGTTCTTGCGTCTTTAAATACAAGGGATTCAATTTTGCGCTCTACCTTCCTCAATCGGAAACCTA
This sequence comes from uncultured Roseivirgaceae bacterium, assembly GCA_964352725.1. Lineage (GTDB taxonomy): Bacteria > Bacteroidota > Bacteroidia > Cytophagales > Cyclobacteriaceae > Ekhidna. Next base: position 18,248 of record CAYGTD010000038.1, on the reverse strand, counting down.
TGATTCGCATAATCTTGAGATTGAGCTCTTTATTTTCAACCATCAAGTTTTGAAGATCTTCAATGGTCATATCGCAAACTCGAGTATCATGATCCATTGCCTGCGCAAAATCTTGACGTACCTCCTCTCCTGCCAAGGCTAATTCTCCAAACACCTCTCCTCTAGTTAGGATCGCTTTTACGATCTCTTTCCCATCTGGGGCATAGCTTCCTATTTTTACCCTACCACTTGAAACCATGTAAATTTTTTCTGAAGACTGATCTTTGAAATAAATGAAATCATCTTTTTTATAAACGCCAGGCACATGCTCTTCCTCCATATTTGGAGCTTTCTTTGGGCATAGTACTTCAAAAAGATCAGTTTCCTCAAAATACCAGAGATTTCTACTATCGCTCATAAGGTATATTTCGTGTTGTTAAGTCAGGTATTACTAGACAAATTTGCATCTAAACTGTTAACAATAATAATAACAAAAAAGCTCCCAATGGATTATTTATATCTAAAGGCACTACACATCATTTTTGTGATAACTTGGTTCGCTGGGCTTTTTTATGTGGTTAGACTTTTTATATATCAAACTGAGGCAATACAAAAAACTGAACCAGAAAAATCCATTTTGTCTGATCAGCTAAGTTTGATGACGAGAAAACTCTGGTACATCATCACATGGCCTTCGGCAGTTATTACTGTAATTCTTGGCGTATCACTCATCATAAGTCAACCTGCATGGCTTAAAATGCCTTTTATGCATGTGAAACTTGGGTTTGTTCTGCTGCTTTTGGTCTATCACTTTGCATGCCATCGGTTATTTCTTCAGCTTCAAAATGGCATTGCAAACTACACTTCTACTCAACTTAGAGTTTTTAATGAAGTAGCTACTCTTCTCCTTTTTGCTGTCGTTTTTCTCATTGTGTTGAAAAATGAGATCAGTTGGATTTGGGGGACACTTGGACTTGTTAGCTTTGGGGTGATCTTAATGATTGCCATCAAGATCTATAAGCGATTTAGAAAAAAATAGTATGAAAAAACTGCTCTTACCTTTTATTGTTTTGGCTGCCTGCAGCTCAGGGAAAGATACTAAGCTTCCTTACATCGGAAATACGATATATCAAGAAAATGATACGATATATCATACGATTCAGGACTTTGTATTAACTGATCAAGACAGCATGGAAGTGACCAACGCTACTTTTGATGGAAAAATCTATGTTGCAGATTTCTTCTTTACTTCTTGCCCTACAATATGCCCTATCATGAAAACGCAAATGCTGCGAGTACATGAAAAATTCAAGGAGAATAATCAGGTTGGAATATTATCTCACACCATAGATCCAAAATATGATACTGTTGCATTATTAAAAGACTATGCAAGTAGACTTGGAGTAGATACGGACCAATGGAAATTTGTGACAGGAGATGCGGATTATATTTACGATCTTGGAGAGCAGAGCTACATGGTCATGGCAGATGAAGATGATCAAGCTGAAGGTGGATTCATACACTCAGGCGCTTTCCTTTTAGTGGACAAAAATCGTCGCATTCGTGGAGTGTATGATGGAACAGTAGCAGATCAGGTAGATCTATTGATGAATGATATTGAGGTATTGCTTAAAGAATATAACTAATCGGAAAAAGAAGATGAAAACTATACAGAACATACTATTGGTATCATTTTTCGCATTGCTTTTCGCATGTGGTAGTAATCAAAAAGAAGGAGAAAAGGAAAATACAATGGATTCGCGAGAAGCGATACGTCTCAAGCAATACCAAGTTCAAGGAGCTAAAATTTATTCTACTTATTGTGTAAACTGTCATCAACAGGATGGAAAAGGACTTGCATCACTTTACCCACCACTTGCCGCTTCTGATTATTTGTTGGAAAATCTCCCAAGAGCAGCATGCATCATCAAGAATGGACAGACGAAGGAGATTGAAGTCAATGGCGTGAAATACAATCAGATGATGCCTGGAAATCCCATCACTAACCTTGAAGTAGCGGAAGTGCTTACATTCATAGGAAATGCATGGGGAAATGAGGCTGGTCTAATCGGAGTAAAAGATGTAGATAAGTGGCTGAAGGAGTGTGAGGAGTAATTTTTTGTCAAAAAAATAAGAATCTTTAAGGATTTTGATTCCATAGAGGTTATATTGAAATACCGTTCAATTCGCCTGAAATGAAAAACACCGCCAAATTCCTGATCTTTTTAGTCTTCATATTGTCTATATATTCTTGTCAAAGCTATACGCATGTAGTAGCCTCAGATTCATCTCTTATGAATATCAAAACTGGAAAAATTGAAAAAGCTAAGCTAGACTCAACCTTCCGGATGTATGACAAAGTGAAAATCGTAGATGGAGTAGTTGTTAAAGCGAAAAACTAGCTCAACAAATCAATTGAGCATTTTATTTCCTTTTTCAAGGGATTCATTCATAGCTTCCCTCACTTCTTCAATTAATGCTTTCTGCTTTGTGAAGTAGTCTAATATTTCTTCCTCAGTTCCCTCATATTCAGGCTCGAAATTTCTCATCCAATCCATCATGGATTCATTGGCTGATGCTATTTCATCCGAAGCTTCCAAAAGCATTTGGGCTCTTGAGCTATCTACTTCCATTAACGTATCAGCTTGCAGCATTAAATCTTTTCTAGTTCTGCGCAATTCGCCCATTTTAGGCATCACTTCATCATGGATGTCAAGTGCCTCTTTTTTAACTAGATTTATCTCGCCTTTTTTACTTGGCTCACAAGCAAAGACTAGAGCTAATGATATAAATAGTAGATATTTCATTGGGTGTTGATATTTCAAATCCTATTTTTTCGAGCCTAATTAATCGTCAATTGTGACTTCTGCATCTTTCAATACATACATGAGCTGATCATAGTCTGTATCGTTCAATTCAAGTCTTCCTGTAATCGTTACAGGCTTAGCTGTGTACTTCACTTCTTCTTTCAAATATGCCTCCGCAACTGTCTCTGGTCCACTACCTCCACAAAAAAAACAAGCTGCGATTGGTAAAGATGAAATAATGATATGTTTTGGCTCAAACATTCCTTCAAACGGAATGATGAATCCTTTCAGAGATATAATTTTTCCACTCATCTTTCTTACTTCATCACCAAACTTGGGAACATAAATTTCACCATACTCATCTTGCGATTTTTCATATTTCACATCCGCCATTGTTTCCCAGTTCTGACCTGAATCAGAAAACTGAGCCAGTGCAATACTTGATGTAAAAAGACAAAGTACCAAAATCAAATTTTTCATACAATTGAATTAAGCTTTTGAAAGCGTTTCGGATATATCAAACCTATACGCTATTAACGAAGGAATGATGGATGCAAAAATACCTACCATAAAACTCCCTAACATCACATAATATTCATCATTTACAAAATAGAAGGTCTGAGGCTGAAATTGCTCAACAGTACTAGCAAGAATACCAAATCCAAAATGCGCTAATCCAAAACCAAAAACACTGCCAATAATAGTGAGTACAAAGCCCTCAGTCAGAATTAATGAAAATATCTTTAGTCTACTTGCTCCCATCGATCGCATGATAGCCAATTCGTACTTTCGTTCTTTTAAAGAGTTGATCAAAGCAATGAAAACACTAGTAGCGCTCAAAATGATAATGACCAACCCTAGAATATTCACTATCTCTACCCCTACTCCAATGATATTAAATAACCTAGCTGTTTCATAAGGTGGTGATGCCGCTTGCAAATTACTTGTTCCATTTACTATCCTCGGAAGTTGTACTGCCGCCATAGGTGAACGGTATTTGATCAGCATAGAGGTAATGTCCTCATTAGCCAATTGCTCATTGGTAACCTCCACTCCTAATCGCTCAAGGGTCACCATTTCGTGATCAGTCCCACCAAGTTCATGATGATGCTCTTCTTGATCACCGTGCACTTCCCAGACACTTTTAATAGAAACAAGAATCAGATTATCAACCACTTTTCCAGATGGAGACATAATACCTACCACCTTGAAAGGATGCTCTTCATGTTCCCCTGCTCCTTCTGATAATCCATGTGCACTTTTCAATTCATCTCCAATCTTAATCCCTAAATTCTTAGCGACCGTAGCTCCTACCGTAGCTGTCATTTCGTTTTCAAACCAATCTCCTTCCTCTAAAGTAGCTTCGTATTTTTCCGCATATTTCTGAGTTGTTCCAACAATTCTGTAGCCTTGATAGCTATCCCCCAGTGACAATGGAATGGCTGAAGCGACGAGCCTATTATTAGTTAGGTTATTGGCGTCTTCCAGTGAAATATTTCCAGTAGGAAAATCAATGTGAAAAATAGAAGCCAAAATAATTTGAAGAGGGCTTCCCTTTGCTCCCACCACTAGATCAATGCCTTGGGCATTCTTACTGATTTCATTTTTCAGAAAACTACTTGTGAGTAGAATCACAACAATAATGCAAACTCCAAAACCAAACAGAAGTACACTAAGTAAAGAGCTTAGCGGTTTTGCTATAACATTCTTCAAACTGAGTGAAAAAATATTCATAATTCTAATCGATTTTTGAATTCACTCTTTACTCTATGATCATGCGTAGCAATAATCAGAGTAGACCCACTTTGTTCTGCTTGTGATTTCAAAAGATGTATCACCTTTTCACAATTTTCATCATCTAAGCTTGCCGTTGGTTCATCTGCCAACAATAAAGCTGGTGAGTTTAAAACTGCACGGGCTATGGATACTCTTTGCGCTTGCCCTTGACTTATTTGATGAATCTTACGATTCTTCAAATCCAAAATACCCAGTTGATTTAGCACATCATCTATCCTCCCTGCATCTAACTTTCGTTTACCAAGGTATTGAGCAAGTTTCAAGTTTTCCTGTACAGATAGCGCACTTATCAAATGTGGTTTCTGAAAGACTAGCCCAATATTTTCACCCCTGAAACGATCTAGATCGTTTCCTGATTTTGTCAGAATCATATCTCCAGCAATAGAGATTTTACCACTGTTTGGTTTCATCAGCCCCCCAAGTAAATGGAGTAGAGTTGTTTTACCACTACCAGAATTGCCCAAAACCATCGCATGCTTTCCTTTCTCAACACTCCAATCAGGGTATTGAATGGATGTTTCTCCGAAAGAATGCACTAACTCTACTATTTCTACTATCAAACCCCTAAACTCTTTTTAATTCTATCAATTTGATGAAGGTGATGCTTTTGATGATAAATAAACGAATACACAGCATTATTCAAGTTTTGCCTTCCTCCCATTGGATGCTTATAGACCAATCTATCTAAGTATTCGTCAGGATATTCCTTAACAAAACTCATAATCTCCTTTCTAGTTTTCAGCCAAATTCCTCTAATTTCTTCAAGATCCTTCGGTTCATCTGGGTGCGCTACATAGCTTGGTGCTTTCCACTTTAAAGAACTAGCCAAAGCTAAATTGGTCAATTTCATTTGAAGTTTGTTCATTATACCAATAGACCCCATTTTATCCCCTGCTTGCACTTTCTTTTTCATATAAGTAAGTGAGGCTCTTTCAGAGCTATTCAAATGACTTAATACTTGAAGAATAGACCAACTATTTTCTATCTTTTTTGATAAATTTTCCTCCGATATTTCACCCAAACTATCCAGTAGTTGGACGGTATCATCCTCAAAGGAATTTAGTATATCGATTATATTTTGCTTCACTACAGTCAATTTTTGCTAAAATTTATAAAAAAAGGTATCTTCACCATTGAAAATCAGCCTTTTAAAGGTTAAACCACCCAAAAATAACCCGTTTCAAAACGGAAGAGTTGCTAAAAGTGGCACTATTTATTCTAAACACCATGATGTCAACACTTGTTGGTATCCAGAATCTTCACTCATTCTGATGTAATAAATGCCGTCCTGATACTTTTTACAATTAATATTGCATTAAATCGCACTAAACAACATAGGTAGTGGACATATTAGACATAATTGCCTTATTCATCTTCCTCTCAGGAGCGTTCATATTTATTAATACGTTTTATCTCAAACTGCCATCCTCTATAGGTTTGATGGTATTAGCATTAGTGCTATCCATAATCGTCTACATTGTAGGAATGACATTCCCTGAGTTGCACCTTGCAGAACACGTAAAAGAGTATGAGTTCGAGGAGGTACTTTATCAAATAGTCTTGACTTTTATGCTCTTTTCTGGAGCTCTAAATATAGATTTCAAAAAATTAAGTAATCAACGGGGCTCAGTACTTATCCTCGCTATTGTAGGAGTATTGATTTCCACTTTAGTCATTGGATCGCTTGTCTACTTTATGCTGGATGCCTTAGACATTCATCTTAATTACTTGTATTGCCTTGTTTTTGGTGCCCTTATTTCACCTACAGATCCAATTGCTGTTACCCGAACAATTGAACGATTTAATCTTTCAAAAGAACTTGAGATTAAGATTGCTGGAGAATCTCTTTTCAATGACGGAATAGCCGTAGTGCTTGCATTGACTTTGCTGGACATTGCTCATGCGGGAGATGATCATACTCTAACTGTTTTTGAAACTTTCTATATAGTTACCGCTGATATTGGAGGTGGTATTTTCATTGGTCTTTTCTTAGGATATATTGGGTATAGACTACTAAAATATGTTGACAATGATGCTGTGGAAGTTGAGGTACTAATTACACTTGCGATTGTAATGGTTGGTTCAGCATTGGCAGAATTTATTCACGTTTCTGCAAAACAAGCTGCGGTAGTCATGGGGCTGGTGATAGGAAATGAAGGAAAAAGCACCCATGTAGCAAGTGCTGCAGGTGATTATGTATTCAAATTTTGGAAGCTTCTGGAAGAAACTTTTAGCGCCATGCTATTTGTGCTCATCGGGTTAGAGATGCTTGTTTTAGATCTCCGATTGGACTATATCGCAGCTGGATTTTTTGCTATTTGTATTGTTCTTTTTGGTCGATGGGTGAGTGTTTTTGTCCCAATCAAATTGATGTCTGTCAAGCAACACTTCGCGCCAAATACGGTCTCTGTTTTAACTTGGGGTGCATTGCGCGGAGGACTACCGATAGCACTATCACTTTCTCTCACACATTTTCCTGGTAAGGATGTGATTGTTACGATGACTTATATTGTAGTGGTTTGTTCAGTACTTTATCAAGGTTTGACAGTACCAGCATTGATGAGAATGACTGAATCTCAGAAAAAAGAATAATTCTTTATCTCTGTTCCTACTATTTTTACAAAGACCATCGCAATGAAAGTAAATTCAAACGTTAAAACGTATGAGTTGATTTTCATCCAGCTGAACAATCTAATTTATGTTTAAAAACAGCTATTCAATTATTGCCCTACTTCTTCTCTTTTCTTGTGGAGATAGTAAATCAGGCAGAGAAAAAATATTTTCTCCAAGAGTAAAGAAAGAAACTAAAGTAGTGACACCTTCACAAAATCAGCGAATAGTAAGAGGGGATGATCTAATAGTTGAAATTAGCTCTAATGAAGGAATAGGTATAGATTCCATGACTGTTTCATTAGGTTCTCAGCAGATGTCTACATCAAAATCATCATTGAAAATTGATTTCCCAAATAGAAAAGTTGGAGCGTGGAAGCTAAAAACCGAAATCTTTTTTAACAATACATCTGAGACGCATTACACCAAAGTAATAGTATTACCAGAAAATGCTCCCGAGGAACTTACATACGAGGTTGTTAACCGTTTTCCGCATGATCCTGATGACTATACTCAAGGGCTTTTAGTGAATGATGGTTTCTTATATGAAAGTACTGGTCAAGAGGGGGAGTCTGCATTTAAAAAGAAAAACCTAACCACTGGTGAAGCCATAAGTGCGGTGAATTTATCCGATGACTTCTTCGGGGAAGGTCTAGCACTTTTAAACGATGAATTTTATCAACTGACTTGGAAAGCGGGGAAGGGCTTTGTTTATAATAAGAATATGGAGCAAATCAGAACGTTTAGTTATCAGTCTGAGGGATGGGGAATCGCTAGTTTTAATAATCAGCTAATTATGACTTCTGGTGAAGAAAAAATATTTTTTATTGAACCTAGAAGTTTTACAATCAATAAAGAAATAGAAGTCTATGATAATAATGGAAAAGTTGACTCTTTAAATGAGATAGAAGTGATTGACGGATTAATCTATGCCAATGTTTGGCTAAAGGATATTATAGTGGTAATTGACCCAGAAACAGGTGAAGTGCTTCAAAGAATTGACTGCTCAGGAATGCTTTCAAAATCCGAACAAGCAGATGCAGATGTTCTGAACGGAATAGCATACGATCAAGCGACTAACCGCATATTTGTGACTGGAAAATACTGGCCCACACTTTTTGAAATAAAATTAAAACCAAAAAATTCTCAATTATGACATTAGAAGAGATCACTGGCAAAATTCAAAAACTCGCCGATAAGCATTCCGGAAGATTTCAAGGAAAAGCAAATTTCAAATTCGAAGAGGGCATAGTACACTTAGATGATACAGGATCTCCCACTGTTGTGGTAAATGAAGAAAGAGATGCTCCGTTCGCTATTAAAATGAAAGCAGATGATTTCTCGAAAATCTTATCTGGAGACTTAAATGTAATGATGGCCTTTATGACGGGGAAGCTAAAAATAGAAGGAGATAAGGGAGCCGCAATGAAATTGACGCAGCTATTTTAAACTACTCCCATTTTTGGATTAAATTATTCTGATAGATCAACGTCAGAATAATGATCTTCTATTTCTTTTTCAGATACGTCTTTTGAAGGTCTCTCCTTTAATAAAAAATTTTCTGAAAAGATATAAATACTGGTTGCCACTAATACTCCAATGAGTGAACCGGCTATGATGTCAATTAGAAAATGCTGAACTAGATAAACTCTAGATATCCCAACAAGAATAGCACCCACGGCAAGTAATGTTGACCACCGATTATTTTGCAACATTAAGGCCAAAAAACAAGCGATAGAGAAAGCTGTAATCGTATGACCAGAAGGAAAAGAATTATAGCTCAGAACATCTACCCCCTCCACAAAAGTTAAGACTTTTTCCCCTTCGAAAAACACTTTTGGCCGAGGCGATCCCGCGAATAAAATTTGCTTCATAGTAAATGAAATAGATAATTGCACCATTCCAATCACTAAGTAGATATATCCGTAATTACGCTTTGTAAAAAGCAACCAAACCGCCACAACAGCAAATAAAACGCCATCACCGCCGTACGTCCAGATACGGAAAAAATAGTTTAAAACCACATTATGGCTCTTATTTAAGCCAAGAACAAAATCTCCATGCTGTTGATAAAAAAAGAACGCCACTCCTATAACCAGGAAAATAAAATAGACGATATAAAAATTAGATGCTTTTTTGAATGAGCCTAGCATAGATCAACGTAAGATATAAAGTTTCCCATAGCCATGCTTAAATGCTCTATCAGCACTCGTGGTTCTTTGATCTACTTTATCTCCATTTGAATTAATAAATACTTTATAAAAGTAGACTCCATTGGCTAGCTGATCTCCATATTCATCACGTCCATCCCATGCGTATTCTGTAATATTATTTCCAATCCTAATGGTGCCTATTTCACTTTGTGTTATTTCTCTTACTACTCTTCCCGAGACGGTTAGAATTTGAATCTTAATTTCATCAGGAACTACATTTCCTGTCAAAGTGAAAACAAATCTACATTGGGTAGAAAAAGGATTTGGATAAGGATAAAAATGAGTTACCGTTGACTTATTAATTACCTCAAAAGTCACCTCGTATGGCTCTGATCCTGATTCGTTTCCAGCTTCATCTTCTGCTTCAATTTGCAATCCATAAATCCCATCGTCTAAAGGTCCTGGTACAAATTCTATCTCAAAATCCTGTTCTTCTGCAGCAAGCGTATAATTTAACCTTGGATCAGAGAAATTGATCCTTTGGTATCGACTCTCCTCTCCTGCTTGCTTAAATGATAAATTAATATCAACCGTATCTGACTTAAATATGAATGGATTATCATCTCGTATTCGAGCATTTATCACCGTTTGAGGAGAAACAATATCTCCATTTAAAATGTGATATCCATCAAATGTTACATCCAAAATGGGATTAACCACATCCTCCTCAACCTCTATTGAATTAATTAAAACCACGTCATTATTGGAAGTATACATCTCGTTTTCGTTAGCGCTTACGTCTACTAACAAGCTATTAAAACCTTCATATTCAAATGATGGGAAATTAACTGTGAACAGGGTGGTATCATCTGCTGTTGGTGGGGCTATTTTAAAACTTGACAATATACTTTCACCATCATTTTGATTAATCATGGTAGCCATTACTGTAAGAGAGTCAGTAAAGTTTTGACTAGAGAAATTATAAAAATAAAAATTCTTTCTGATCTCCTCTCCTTCCTGAATGGAAAGAATCTCTTGACTTGCTGCAACCAATAATCCTTCGGGGGGGTAATCATAATTTAATTCCCACAAGTTGAGTTGAGGTGGGGTTTGATCTGTTACGTCTTGAAAGTCAAATAAGAGTTCTATTTGAGGATAAAGAATAGGATCAATATTGGAAATATCAATCGTCTCGGCTCTGCCTCTTTGAATCAATGATGAGGTTACTCCATTCCTGTCGACTCCCAGTAACTCAATATTTGCAACATCATTAACTTTTTCTGATAAGTTGTACGAAAATGCCATCCAATTTTTAGCTGGTCCTATTCTTCTACTCTTAAACGATCCACTTGTGAATTTACCGATAACATCGGCTTGTAGCCCTAAACTTTGCTGCGTAATTGGGGTAGCCGAACCATCATTTATCAATACGGTAGCTGTTCCAGGTGCATCTCCTTTCCTTCCAAAAAAGATCACTGGTTGACCATCTGTAAGAGAAGAAATAGTCCCAGAAGAAATCCCCAATTCATTTAAATTACTCAATACTTCTGCATCCCATAATGAGTAATTAACATTTCCAATATTGAATAAAACAATCATATCACCATTCTGCATATTGTCTATTAGAACACTAAATCGTCTTTGAGTATTTAGCATATCAGCTTCTCGAAATTGATAGATCCTTTGAGGAAGTCTACCACATACCTCGCGATTAGACACATCTGGAAGTGAGGTTACAATAGGGCGATATGGATCACCAGATTCTTTATCAAAAGCGATAGCATTAAAAGTGTTTAACTCACAAAATTCATCTGTAGAGGTCACCATAAAATTAACACCTCCTACAATCGTTTGTATAATATCAGTGGCATTCTCTTGATATGCCAAATTATCGTCACCATATGTTAAAATTTCAATAGGTGTCTCTGATTCGATGAATTTCCATTCATCTAGCACATTATCAAACTCTACACCCGACACAAACCCACTCGCTATTTGTTCCTCCTTATACTGTCCCCAACCATCAGCCACAGAGTTTATTATGGTAAACGAGCTTTCCACCCACTCAGCAGATTCATTTGGACTAGGATTTGTGAACCTAGTCCTCCAATAAAGTGTAGTACTGTCAGAAAATGAAAATGCAGAAAGATCAACATCTTGTTTTAACAATACTTGCCCTGTTTGCTGAAAAGACCTTCTGTTTGATCCCATAAAATCAGGCTGTGTATCAAACTCTAAATCATATGACCTAACATCTTCATTTACATTACTGGATTGCCACATAAACTGAACCTCATTGACTGATTGTGTTCCATTGTCTATTGGAAACAAATTGAAGGTACTTCCAGCGAAAATAGGGACTTGGATGCTGACCGTATTATTAGCTTCATTTAGTTCTTCTATAGCATTCTCTGGATCTAGACGGATTATGAATGTATTGATTCCATCATTCACTAGTGTCTGATCTAATGGAATAAAAAATTCAATGGAGTCCTGCCTAAGTGGCCTTAGAAAGGAATCATTATATGAAAGTGTTCCTCCATCTGCGAATACCCGGTCTATTTGGATTTCTAATGAGTCAGAAACTGTTTTCCCAAAATTATTCACCACAATATTGATCCTCAAGGAATCTTGAGTTGATAAAATTTGTCCTCCGTCAATGGCGGAAGCAATAGTGGAGTTGATATCTATTGAATAGTCTGGATGATCTGCCCCGAAAATTCTATAAGCTGGGTCACCTTGCAATTGCATTTGCTGCAGCTGGGTAAGGTTAAGATTACTAGACCCATGTATTAAGTAATAATTTTTCGATACCTCAATTAGTACTTCCCCAACTGTTTTTCCAATAAATTCCTCATCGGCAAATCCGATTCTGTAAAACAAATCACTCCATCTCTTTAATGTAGTAGAAAGAGCTACATCAGTATGCGCTAATAGCCCGATAGAACCTAAGTTGGGGGTAATCATCCAGTCTTCACCAAAGGTGAAATTGCTTCCGAAGATCTCTCCGGCCTTACAGCCATTTACTAAGAATATAGGATATTTTGCTCGATTGCTAAAACCAAAATTGGTTTGTGATACTCTACCAATTTCTATGTCTGTACTATTCCCACCAGAGTGTCCAAAGAAAGTGATATATCCCACCCCTTCATTGACTCGATTCGTAACATCTACATATTCTACTGCCTCATCCGTACGCTTTCCTGTGTTGAAAGCCCTCCCTCCAATAAAGTCATCCTCAAGTACTTCAGTAAAATCCTGAATATAATCAGCAAAGTCATTTAGTTCTGAAGTAGTGCTACCTCCACTTAATTGCAAAAAATTCTTTCTCCATAAATCTTCAAAAGGTAAAGCCTCCATTTCAATAATCTTGTTTAGGTAAGCAGAAACATCCGAAGTTTTAAAGGCATTTAATCTCCCAATCGGTATTCCTGGAACATTCGAATCTGTTTCAATATCAAGCGTATACATAAGATCACCCCCTGGTAGACCAAATGTAGGAATATTAACTATTGACTGCTCTCCACGGTAATAATTGAAGTTCGGTGTGAAGCCTTTCCCAATAAGAAAAACATGACCAAGGGGACTCACTGAATTATGATATTTTATCAAATTGGCGATCCCTAGCGGTGAAGGATCTCCATAATTGAATAAATCATATACCTCATTAATATTCAACGTCAAAACATCATATTCCCCTCCAGCAATAGATTCTCTGTACGACTCATAATCACCGACAGGATCACCATCATTTCGCAAAAGCGGATGGGTAATAATCAAATAATTATTCTCCGAAAAACTATAATTGGTAAATGAAACTGCTTCGAGTTCCGCTACAGATGCAGTCGTGGAAGTTGCTAATACTTTATGACGATCAGTCACATTAGGTACAACCACTTCTACATACCCATTAGCTACTGAATTGGTCTTGGCTAGCAAAATAGCACTGTTGGTATCTGTAATGTCAAATACATCGGTATTTACTGGATCAGTCGTTTGGATGCGCATCCAACTCTTAGCCGATGATGGATTATCAATGGTTAAAATTTTATTTCTACCAGAGATTATTGCAGTAGTTTGTGGATAAAGAACCCTCACATATGCTACTGCAAATCGCTCTGCCGCTCCAGGGAAACCCTCTGCTAGCACTCGAATATTAAGCTCCCCGTTTGGCCCTATCAAAGACTCATCTATTTCACCTGAGTAAAACAAACTGCCCCATCCAGTAAACTCTACATTCTCAATCAAAGTTAGCGTTGTATTATCTGGTCCTGCACTAATCTGTACATTGTGTCCTAGACTGTTTCCCCCAGATATGACCATTTCTAGTATTGGATTGATATCACTAACTTGATTATTCAGGTTAAAGACAAAATCCTTGAATGCATTCTTGGTTTGAAATTCTCCGGTCCAACCTTCTCCATCATCATATTTGGATAAACTAAACTCCGCCCTTGATCCAAACTTTAAGCCAGTCGCATAGGATGATGTGAAAAGTCGGAGTGAATCTGCAAGATGATAGGATTCTAATGTCAATCCTGTTGTGTTTTTATCTGCTGAAAAAGCAATTCGTTTACCAGACTCACTAGCACTTAGCGTGTAGGTAAGAAAATAGGTAGCCGTGTCTGAAAATAAGTTGTGAAAAGTATGCGGCTGATCACCGTCATCATATAAGGCCTTATCTGATTCTCCATCATTCTTTTCTCCGTAGAATTCTAAATAATTAAGCACGTTGTTGGTAGCATTTACCCGAATAGCTACTTCCTCTCCTCTTCTAAAAAGTTGAATCTTTTCAGCATTAATTGTGGAAGCTGGAAAACCAACTGCTTGTAGTTCTTGCTGAGTAATTCGATAAAAATCATCCTTTACGATCTTAATTTTATAATAAGATTGATTGAAATTGATCCACTCATTTCCAAACTGAGCACGGGCTGCCAGGGAAGACATAAATAGCAACAGAAACACTGATATGTATTTATTCCTCCACATTAAAATCAACTTTTATAGAGAAAACATGTGAGAATAGACCAGGAGCTAAATCACCAATATCCGTGAGCGCATAATCAATAGAAAGCTGATTCAACTTTACTCCTACACCTAGGTTGGGCTGGAACGTCCATGAGGTAGATCCGTCAAAGTCTTTGATTTTCTGAAATTGGTTAACTCCGAATCTTAGAAATGCTAATTTCTTATAATCGAACTCCAATCCTGCCTTTGGATCCAGCGAAGCGAAATCAGATCTGACAAGTGTATTCCTTTTTCCGTCAAATGTAAGGTCGACATCTGTTGTGGCCATTAATCCAAATTTTTCAGAAAGCTTAAAATCTCTTGACATTCCCAGGATGATTCTAGGTAAGGTTATTTCGATTGAATTGATAGGAACATCATTCCCTGTTAGAGCATAAATATCTTCTACTTGATTCGTATTATGAGACCATGCATTGAAAGTACCAAAGACATCCCGCACCACTAATCCCAAATTCCAATTGTTCATTGTTTTCTGTGCTCCAAAATCTAATCCAAATCCCCATGCATTTGAAAAATCTCCAACTGTCCTATGAATCACCTTTAAGTTTCCTCCTACTTTCATGCCGCCAAGAATTGGAAGATTTCTGGCATAGGAAAGCAAAAAACCATAATCAGATGAGGAAAAGAATTGAATATTATCATAATTGATTGATCCATTTACATCAATCAAAAAGCGAGTATCTGGTATATCATCTACTGAGAAACGAATGATAGAAAGAGCAATTTTACTATTCTCATCAATAGCCGTTGCAAAAGCAGCATAATCATAGTTGGCCAATCCTCCGAAATATGAAGAGTGCATAAGCATCAATTGATGGTCGGTCTGTAAATCATTTAATCCAGCTGGATTCCAATAACCAGCAGTCACATCATTTGTAAAGGAAACACCAGTGAAACCCAATCCAAAAGATCTTGCTCCAACTCCAATATTCATAAATTCATTGCTGTACTTTGGTGTATTGTCCTTCCCTTCCGATGCATCCTGTGCATGGACTAAAAGTGTAGAGATGATGAAAATACTTATTAAACCAAACTTCATTTCTATTCGAAAAACAGCGGAAAGTTAGCTACGTGAATTTGATTAGTCACCTGCCTATTCGTTGAATTTTATATAACCTACGATAAAGCGAGCAGTTTGGTATTTATATAATATTTTAAATTAATTATATAATTATTTAAAGAATATAAAGATTTTCGTACTTTTTTTTACTCAGTACTTGTCCATGCAAGGTAGCTTTACGTACACACCACACAACTTAACCATGCACGATGAAATAGTTGATTGATTAAGAGTAGCAGAACAATGGGTGATTTATACTATTGCGGGACTAGCTCTTGAAGAAAATGAGGAAACATGAACATTGAAAATACACAAGTACAAATGCGAAAGGGTATTCTAGAATTTTGCATTCTGAATATCATTTCCCGAGGCGAAGTTTACGCTTCTGATATGTTAGAGGAACTGACCTCTGCAAAGATCATGGTGGTAGAGGGCACTTTATACCCGCTACTTACTCGTCTCAGAAAGGCTGGGCTAGTTGACTATAAATGGGTAGAATCTAACTCTGGACCACCCCGTAAATACTATACACTTACCGAAGAGGGGTCCAATTTTCTTGGTGGGCTTGATCAGACATGGGATGAATTGGTATCATCTACCAAAAAGATTATTGCCAAAAAGGAAAAGAAAAAATAATTCACCTCAAAAAGAATCAGCTCCAAAACACTAAGTGGTTCCACACCACATCATAAGAAACTAGAAAACGATGAAAAAGAATATAAGTATCAACATTGGCGGCATCATATTCCACATAGAGGAAGATGGCTATGACAAACTGAAAAACTACCTCGATTCAGTCAATAAATACTTTTCTTCCTTCGAAGACAGCAAGGAAATTATTGAAGATATAGAAGGCAGAATAGCTGAGTTATTTCTTGCAAAACTTGATGAAGGCAAGCAAGTGATCAATCAACTGGATGTAGATGACTTAGTAGCTACTATGGGTACTACCAAGGATTTTGAGGCTTCTATCGAAACAGAACCTGAAGAGCCAAAGCAAAAAGAAAAAGCAAAAACGGAGGAGAGTAAATCTGATGAACAGCAATCTGAATCTGCTAAATCAGGATCAGAAAAATCAAAGAGACTCTACCGCGATGAAAAACGTAAAGTAATAGGCGGAGTAGCATCAGGAATAGCTAATTATTTCAGTGTAGATCCAATCTGGATTCGATTACTAATGCTCGCATTCCTTTTCAATATATTTTTCTGGGGATTAAGTGGATTCATATTTATTGCTTACATCGTGCTTTGGATTGCCGTGCCCGCTAGCGATAAGCTAGAAGAAGACAAGACTGTGAAGAAACTATATAGAAGCACAGAGGACAGAGTACTTGGTGGAGTAAGTAGTGGAATCGCCTCTTACTTTGGCGCAGATCCGGTCGTTATCAGAGTACTTTTCGTTCTTTCTATTTTCTTGGGCGGTGCTGGCTTGGTGGCTTACATTATTCTTTGGATAATCAGTCCTGAAGCTAAAACCATTACAGAGAAAATGCAGATGCAGGGTGAGCCTGTTACCATTTCCAATATTGAAGAGAATGTAAAGAAAAGCTTGAATGTAAAAGAAGGTGAGGAAACTGTATTCGTGAAGATTCTACTCTTCCCTTTCCGATTAATTGCACTTGTATTTAAAGCAATCAGTAGTGCTCTAGGCCCGCTATTAAAGTTTACTGTAGAAGGATTAAGAGTTTTAGTAGGTGTGTTTTTTGTATTCCTAGGCTTTATCATGATGGTGGCATTCACTATTTCATTGGCTGTACTTTTAGGATTAGGGGGTGCTCTGGAAAGTCTTGTTCATTTTGGTGATATACCAGCTGAGCAGTTAGTAAATACCACAAGTACATTAGCAATAATTTCAGCCTATCTGGCATCCATCATACCTTCCTTGGGTATAGCACTCTTGGGTCTTGTGATCATCTTGAAAAAGCGAGTAACTAATGCAGTAGTTGGATGGAGTCTATTCGGTCTATGGTTAATCGGAATGATCGGATTGGCATTCTCAATTCCCGCAATCATCAAAGATTATAGCGCTGAAAGTTCAATAAGAAAAGAAGTGAGATTTGACGCAAATGAGGAAGTGGTTACACTACGTCTTAACGATCTGGACTTAGAATCTTTTGAGCAAGTAGACTTAAGATTGAGAGGTCATGCAGATTCTACTTTTCTTCTGGACATGGAATACACGTCGAGAGGTTCTTCTCGATCAAATGCGAAAGAGAATGCTAATGGAGTAAATTATACAGTAGAGCAAAATGGTTCTGACTTTTACTTTGACTCTGATCTAACCTTTAATAATGCACCTTTCCGTTTTCAAGAATTAGATGTGACGTTTTACATTCCCTACGGTAAAGTGTTCAGAATGGAGTATGAATTGGGAGATATCCTGACAAATTCACTTTGGATGTATGACTACAGGGCCTCTCAGATGGAAGGAAATGATTGGGTTTTTGATGAAGATAGACTCATCTGTATTACTTGTGAAGAAGATAAGTCTAGTCGAGAATACTCAAGTAGAAGAAAAAATAATGAAGTAGACAGGTCTAGTCGAGAATACTTAAGTGGCAGAAAAAGTGGTGACGATCAGAAGTCGTATTCCTTTTCAGGGTTTGATGAAGTAAAACTCATCTCTCTTTTTGATTTTGAGATCATTGAAGGAGACGATTATTCAGTAGCATTGGAAGGTGACGAAGATGAACTAGATGAAGTATATCTAGAACAAATTGGTGATGAATTAGAAATTCGATATAAAAACGACTGGAAATGGTGGAGAAAAAAGAATATTGATCGAATCAAAATTTATATAGAAATGCCAGAGCT
>CAYGTD010000037.1:0-18634 GCA_964352725.1 uncultured Roseivirgaceae bacterium | reverse complement strand
TTATAGTTCCAGATATCGTGAAAATAGTCTTGTCTTGGTGCTGGCCCTTGGAATAGGTCCCAATTCAAATCCTCGGGTGGCATCTGCTTGACTTGATGAGGCACCTCTCCACGCCTATTGCTATAGAAAGCTACAGCTCTATATGGATCACCTATTATTCCGTTTCTAATTTCTTTGATGATTTCAATGGTGTGTCCAGACGAGCGCTGCTGATTACCCATTTGCACGTGCATACCTGTAGATTTTTGGCGCTCGACTAAAATCTCTCCCTCGCGTGGATTATGTGCACATGGTTTTTCAACAAAGATATGCTTGCCAGCCTCCATGGCCATTACTGCAGCAGGTGTATGCCAGTGATCTGGGGTTGCTATGAAAATCGCATCTAGTTTTTTGTCTTCAAGAAGAATGCGAATATCTTCCTCTTCTTGATATTTGTATGAAATGACATTTTTGAGCTTTTCCCTAAATGAAATTACCTGAGATTTCTTGACATCACACAGAAAAAGGAGCTTTGTATTGTAGGTATCATTAAGAATAGGAATATACGCTGGAGCACGGCGACCAAGGCCCATGAAACCAAGGTTTACACGATCATTTGCACCTAAAATGGAATTATAACTTGATGCCTTCATGGCAAAGCCTAAACCAGCTGTAACCAACACACCTTTTTTATGAAATCTCTTCTATCAATCATTGTTTCTTACTTAAAATTCACGAATTTTTATACTTCTATAACTCACTTCATCTCCGTGATCCTGCAGGAGGATAACTCCCTCTGGCCAGCGACCAAAGTTTTCCCAGTCTTTGTATTTGCTGTAGTTGACAAGTGCTTCAAACATTTGAGAATACCGGTCATACTCTATAGTTTTTTCATTGTTCAGCCAGTGTTCGACTTTGCCATTTTTACTTACAATCCTTGCTTTCTGCCATTCGTCTGGACCCTTCAGTCTCCATTTTACATCTTGAGATTTACCGATCAAGTCATAAAGAGAACCGATCGTGCGGTTGCCCGCGACTCCCATTTTGGCATCTGGGTGTTTAACATCATCTAGGATTTGAAACTCACATCCTATGGCCGAACCAGCCGCTTTGTTCAAGCTAGGATCAACAAAATACTTGATCCCACTATTAGCGCCTTCCGTGAATTTGAATTCTAATTCTAATTCAAAATCACTATACTTTTTGGTAGTCACAATATCTCCAGGACCAGTAGATTCGCCTCCATCCGTTTTAGCAACTATCAGCTCTCCATCTTTGATGTTCCAACCTGAAGTGGGAAATTCGTCAAGTTTAGCCCCTCTCCATCCGTCTGTGGTCTTTCCATCCCATAGAAGTCTAAAACCTTTATCCTTTTCCCAGCTGGTCAATTCGTTTTTCAAATAGCTGATCTGTGGCACAAGAGGACTCGCAGTGTTTCTGTGTTTCGCTACGTCTTCAGTCAAGATCCTGATATTTTTCCATTTGACCTCAAACCCTTTTTTCATATCTCCAATGCTGTGTACTTGAAGTCCAAAAATCCCTTCGGAAGTCATGTCATCAATCAACCAGCTACAGTGGGTTCCATTCACGTAAGTTCGAATATCATTTCCAAGGCATTCTATTCTAATCGTATTCCACTTGGCCAATGAGAAAGCCTCTCTCCCCGACTCATTTCGGCTCAGGGGGTACATCCATTTCCTCCTACCTTCGTCATAGATTCCTGCCGTCCAAGAACGGTCAGTTGGGTCAATTTCACATTGATAGCCGAATACCCTATCCTCATCTTTGATATTGCTGCGAATCTGAACGCCTGTGTTGAGGTCATTCGGAAGCAGTACATCAAACTCTAAGATGAAATCTGAGTAGGTTGCTTTCGTACAAAGAAAAGAATTGGGTGAATTGGTGACCGCTTGGCCAACGATCATTCCGTCTACAATTGTGTACTTGGCACAACCACCATGTGTCTCCCAACCGTCGAGATTTTTGCCATTAAAAAGGGGGCGCCAGTTTTGGGCTTCCAAAGTGAAGGAAACCAGCACAA
This sequence comes from uncultured Roseivirgaceae bacterium, assembly GCA_964352725.1. GTDB lineage: Bacteria > Bacteroidota > Bacteroidia > Cytophagales > Cyclobacteriaceae > Ekhidna. Next base: position 16,614 of record CAYGTD010000037.1, on the reverse strand, counting down.
GCAGACTCAATATTTTTATCATTTTGATCATATTTTATTTTACAAAAAATCAACTAATTAACATCTTAACTTAAATAAAAAACTTCTTCGAGCGGCGTGGAAACAGGAGAATTATCAGGGTTGGTCTCCATGATATCGGACATGTAAGCCCACCATTTTTGCACGATTTCATGCTGACCCAAATCCTGTGATCCGGTATCATTGGATACCTTCTGGAATACAAATAAGGTATTAGTTTCTTCATCCAGAAAAATGGCAAATTCACGCACTCCTGAATCCTTTAGCAACTTCTCAAGCTCAGGCCAAAGGTCATCGTGTCGCAACTTATAAGCTACCTTTTGCCCTTCATTTAAATGCATTTTAAATGCCAATCTCTTCATAGCTATTCTTTGAGGACTCTTTAGAATGAATTGACTTTCAACTCAATAATATTCACTCCAGGCTCCAGGCGAATGGAGCCAAATGCGGTGTTTACGTTCTTACCATTTAGGATTAACACATCGGCAGGGGACGTACTCAGAATGAGCTCACCAAGCATGTTGGCCGGCAGTTCTATTTCATATCTTTGAAGTCTGCCATTGATCCGTTTGAAGTCTGCTTTGATTTCACCCAAAATAGTAGGCACACGAATTGAGCTGTTTTTTAGCGATCCCAATTGTGGCTTTATGCTAGCTATACCAAAACCAGGTGTCTTTGGTTGGATTCCCCAAAGCCCTCTTGGGATCACATTAGCAGGCACGGCACCCCACGCATGGTTCCAATCTTGATTGTTTTTGAAAACATCATCCCATGCCTCCATGGTGATCGTGGCGCCACTGCGAATCATGTTGTACCAACTTCGCTTGTCTGTACTCGTCAATAACTCAAGTGCATAATTTGCTTCTCCAACATTGAATAAACCATCCATCAGATACTGAGCACCGTAAACACTGCAAGCCATTTCCCTAGACTTGACATGGTTGACTACCGACTTAACATACTCTTCAGGAACAAGATCAAAAGCAAGAGGGAGCATGTTGGCATGCAGGGAGGCATGGTCAGTGCCAATGCCATCCACATAAATGCCACGAGCCTTGTCAAACATCTGCTCATTGATTGCCTTCTTGGCTTTGGCTGCTCTTACTTCATAATCCAAGGCTTCATCGGTTTTCCCTAGCATCCTGGCGAATTCAGCCATGATCTTCATATTTTGATAATAGAAGGCATTGATCACGGTATTGTATGGTTTAAAAACGTAACCATCACGTTCGCCTTTGTTATTTGGGTCACCTCCCCAACCAGCTGACGGCCAGTCTACAATATCGGTCAATGGCTTTTTGTACTCTTCCTGAAATCCGAGTTTCAACATGAACTCAGGCGTTACTTTCTCGGAAGTGATGAGTCCATCTTCATTAGACAATTCATAAAGCGTCTTCACCTTTAACTGATCATAATATGCCTTGATCAACTCAGTATTGCCGGTGTACATATAGTCCGCGTAGAACATAAGCGCCACGTGCTGCTGCCACTCCGTTGGCCATGTCGGGTGTGACATGAAATATTCTATGGTTCTTCTCGCAATGGCGTATTCACGATCTACATTGTAATGGCTGAGTTGGTTGAGATAAGCATCGGCCTCATACGGAATCCGCTCACGATCCCCATCCACATAAATGCCTGCGAAAGTGGTGGCTTTAATGGAGTATTTGCATAAGTCATACACCTGATTCAATATCGTATCGGAGCTTGAAAATCCGCTTGTATTAGAATCAAAATAGTTGTAGTACGTGACTTGCGTTAGGTCCTCTTTTTTTATTGCGTTTTTGGCATTTTCTATCTCACAATATCTAAAGGGCATCAAAACAGGAAAAGAATCTGGCAAAGCTATGGCTTTAGCTAGGGTGTTTCTTTCATCCGGCTTTATAGACAATACGTACCGATCCTTACCCGGAACTACTGCCACTTTCACCTCTTGATACCTAACACTACCGCCCGGTTTTCTGTTGATCTGACCATCTTTTAAGTCCTCACCAAGTCTCACAATCAGGGTTTCATTTTGCTTAGTCGAATAGCGGAATTCAAGATTTGCGAATGCATCCTTTCCAAAATCGAAGAAATAACTCCCTTCGGTCTTTTCAACCATCATTACTGGCTTGATTCTATCTGTTTGGAAAACATTGGATGTTGTTAGCTCACCTTTCGCAGGAGCTAATTCAAAAGTTTGTGCCTCTGAGTACATTCCCAATCTGCTGTGCACGTCCCAGATTCTTACCTTCCAGTAATATTTGGTACCGGGCTTCAGTGATTTTCCCGCATAGCTGATGTTGAAAGAGTTGTTGCCATTTAAGCGACCGCTGTTCCAAAGATCGCCGATGTTGTTGTAGATATTCGTTTTTGAACTAGCCACTAATATTTGATAAGCTGATTGAAATACCGCAGCATTAGGCACTGTCCATCCAAACTCCGGGTTTGGGTCCTTGATCAAAACGGAAGATGGGTTTCTGATATCTTCTACGGTAAGTTCCACAGGACCTTTTGTGGATTCATCGGAATATTTCTGTGTTAGGGCATCTGTTTTCTCTCGTAGTTTCAAGAGTACGTCCTGATATTTTTTGACTTTCGCCAAATTTTTAATCTCACGAGGATCTTTCTTCAGGTTATAAAGCTCTTCTATGGATTTGTCATTCACATATCTGAAGTATTTCCATTCGGCAGTTCGCACGCCTTCACTGGGAGGTATGTGTTCAAATTCCCAAAGATGCTCTATGAGTACGGTATCACGATTAAGTGAAGTTGTCTGTCCAGAAACAATCGGCATTAGGCTTTGTCCATGCCAGCTTGCCGGCTGCTGCACATTGGCCAGGTCCAAGATGGTCGCAGATATGTCCACATTCAAAGCCATCTCCTCTATGTCTTGGTGTTTTTGAACGCGCGGATCATAAACGATAAGCGGAACCCTTACGGAGTTGTCGTACATCAACCATTTACCTGCCATCTGTCGCTCACCTAAAAACTGTCCATTATCACCCATGAGAATGATTACGGTGTTTTCAGAAATTCCCTTAGCTTCCAGCTGTGCTCTGATTTTGGCAATTTCAAGATCAATACCGGCGATCATGCGGTAATACCCTTTGAGGCTGTGCTGATATTTTTCTGGAGTATCATATCTCCAGGTCCATCTGAGACGATTGAAGCCATCCTTCACCGACTGTGGCAATGCTTCAAAGTATTTGTCATCAGAAATAGCTGCCTTTGGTACTTCTACATTTTGCAAAAGAGGATCCGTAGAGCATTGCCAGAAATACTGATCTGCAGCTCGATCATGAGCATGCGGTGCACTAAAGCTCAGCGATAGACAGAAAGGTTCATTTTTATCCGCTTGATCTATATAATCAAGCGCTTGCTGCCCTGTATATCGCGTAAGGTGAACCGTATCATCTCCGATCGTCTTATAAAAGTAGCCACGTTTATCATCGAAACTATTGTTACGATCATAGTCCTCGTACTCATCAAAAAGTGCTTCTTTGTTTTGATAAACAACACCAAACTTCCCATAAAATGCTGTTTTATAACCAGCCTCTTTCAGTACTTTAGGGTAGGCCACTTGCATATATTCATCCTTCATAGGACCACTCTGAAAAGTGTAGGCATGTGTCCTTTCGTAAAGTCCTGATAGTATAGTAGCTCTACTTGCCGCACATATCGGCGTGGTGACCATAGCATTTTTAAAATAGACACCCGACGCTGCAAGCTTGTCCATCTCAGGGGTTGTCACCAGTTCATTTCCAGCATAACCGATAGCATCCCAGCGCTGATCATCAGTGAGAATAAAAATGATGTTTGGGCGATCTGTTTTCCCTTCTGAAGGATTACCACTCTGAGCCCGTAGCTGAACAAAAGTGACGAAGATTAGAAATGGGATAAGGATGCTTTTCAACTGCATAGCTTGTGAATAGATTGATTTATTAAAAGTACAGAAGTAAAAATTCTTCTTTTTTAGGTTTTAATCCTCTCAATTAATAGCAAAAACGTCCAAAATAGATTGAATTACTAGGTTTGATCGGGAATAACATTAACCTAAACTGTAAATTAATTCAGAGGGTAGCCTAAACAAATTAGTTTGTTTTACCGAAACGACAGAGCCTTTTCCACTAGGTTTTTGGAGCCGATATAAACTGGTGCTCGTTGGTGAAAGTCTGTTGGTCCTATTTCCATGATACGTCGTTCACCATCAGACGCCAAGCCTCCACTTTGCTCTGCAATGAATGCCAATGGATTTGCCTCATACATTAATCGAAGTTTGCCATCTGGAATATCCTTGGTTTTAGGATAGATGTATATGCCGCCTTTTAGGAGGTTTCTGTGAAAATCTGAAACTAGTGAGCCTATGTAGCGAGCAGTGAATTTCTCATCCTTACAGTATTCCACAAAATCAACTACGTCGCTACTAAAAGCTCTATAACCGCCTTCATTGATAGAATATATCCTGCCATCTTCCGGACACATCATATCTGCATGAGACAGCACAAACTCACCTAGGCTCGGCTCGTATGTAAATCCGTTTACACCGTGTCCAGTGGTATAAACGAGCATGGTAGAGGAACCATACAGCACATAGCCAGCTGCCACTTGATTGATACCTTTCTGCAATACGTCTTCCTTAGTAACCTTCTGACCTTTTGGCGAAAGTCTCCTATATATGGAGAAAATAGTACCAATGGAAACGTTTACATCAATGTTGGATGACCCATCCAAAGGGTCCATAGCCACAATGTAATGGCTATCTTCATTGACATGAATGATTTCGTCTCGCTCTTCAGATAGAATAGCGCAAACTTCTCCACCATTTGTCAATGCCCGAATCATCCGATCATCTGCAATTACATCTAGTTTTTGTTGGTTTTCTCCTTGTACATTGATGTTGCCTGCTCCGCCTCCTATATCAATCAGACCTGCCTTGTTGACGTCCCGATTTAGGATTTTACAAGCGAGTCCAATATCTCTCAACAACTGCGACAATTCTCCAGATGCAAATGGAAATTCCTTTTGTCTGTTCTTAATAAATCGATCTAGGGTAGTCCCTATCTTGGAAGTTCTGCTTTGACTCATTTCGTAAGAATTAGTCCTTTTTAATCCAAAACGGTGCTAAGACAAACCATACGATGCTTCCAATAAGCATGTATAATTTCATTTGATCGAAAGATAATATCCCTATCAAAGTGAGCACTGGAAATAATAAAACCAATAAAATAGTAAGAATACTGATAGTCTTGATCGCCATAATTAAGCCTTTTTAGATTTCATTAATAAAATGTAGAGGAGACCGGATGCAATCCAACAGGGCACTACCATGTAGGCAGCAAATACACCTAAACTCAAGATCATGTAAAGACCTATAACCACTGGAAGAACCCATGCAATCAACACTGAATAGTTGATCGCTATGCCTTTGGCTTCAGCAAAATAACTTGTGAAATTCATGGACTTTGAGAAATGGTGATCCACAAAAATGATCGCTCCCATTGGTCCTAATATGGTTCCATATAGGCCAACAAAATCCAATAATTTACCTGACAGACTTGGAAATATTCCTGCAACAGTGGCTACCGCCCCCGCTACCAAAACACCCATATATTTCTTAGCCTTAGGCATTAAACTTTGGAAAGCCAGACCCGCTCTGTATATCGTTGGGTTAGCTGTAGTCCATCCTGCTACTATGACCACAATGATACCTGTCCAACCGATAGCACCCCATGCAAGCGCTCCCGGGTTAGCTGAAGTATCGCCAATCAAATGTATTTGTGCTGCTAACAAGAAAGCTGCGCAGATCCAAGCCATGTAGTGACCTAAGAACATTCCTATAGCTGGTCCCCAACCAGCCTTTTCATCTTTTGCAAATCTCATGATGGAAAGGTCTGCCATTCCAAAGTGCATGGCTCCATTACATAACCAAGCGAAGACGATGATTTTGCCAATACCGAAATCAATCTTCCCGCTCTTTGCTTGCACAACGGCTACTGCCTTATCCCAATAAGCTCCATCTATCAATGCATCAAAACTGGTGACTCCCATTTGGTATAACGATGCTATCCCACATGCTGCAAAAACGACGATCATCCATGGTGCCGCAATATTGGACATCCAGGCTACCGTATTATATCCTGCAGCGGCCACTATGGTCATTACCAAGCCGACAAGAATGACTATGACAGAGAAACCAAAAGTACTTAGCCCAAATATGGAGTCAGGCACTGTAAACACAATGTCGAATGGTATACCCACGGCACTGGCTGATACTGTGACCATTGCGCCAGCAAGAAAGCAAAACAAAACTCCGTTCACCACATTGTAAACCTTTACCAGTTGTACACCAGCGATTTTTTCTAGTTGAAAATACAAGGTGAGCTTTTTGGCAACCGCAATAGGTGCTACAATATATCGCCACGTCAATAGGGCAAGAATATTTCCTATAAATAGGCCGACTAAAAGGTCAAACAAACTTGCCCCTGCAGCTAAAAACAGCGGACCGATCATGAACTCAGTCCCTGCGGCATGTTCACCAGCATACATCCCAAGAAAGCTTTTCCATCCTTTCAGTTTGGACTGAGGTATCGGCTCTCTTTCGTATTCGCCACCACTTTGGGCTTGCTCATTCAGTTCCATTTTTGTCATAATGCTATTAGGTTAGGGCTTTTATTTTATTAGGTGATTGGGTAAGTCATTTGGTGTCTCGCAACAGACCTGATCTAACACTTGTTTGAGTTGTTTCTTGAGAATAGAGATGGTGTGATCTCCTCCCCTTTTTCCCAGAGCTGAAACTCCGTACATGAATGATCTTCCTAAAAAGGCGAACTCCGCACCAGCCGCAAGACTAGATGCGATATCTGGGCCTGTTCGGATGCCACTGTCCATCATGATCTTGATTTTTCCTTTATAAGAACCTACAATAGGTAGGAGTGATTCAATTGCTGATTGACCATGATCCAATTGGCGACCGCCATGGTTTGAAACGATGACTCCATCCACTCCCATTTTGACGCATTTTTCAACGTCCTCTTCACTCGCCACACCTTTCATCACCAGCTTTCCATTCCATTGATCGCGGATGACTTTAAGCCGCTCTTCGCTAAGCCTTCCGTCGAACGTTTTATTCATGAATAAGCCCAGATGTTTGAGGCTCATCCCTTTTGGGATATAAGGCTTGAGTGTCTTGAACTCTGGCATGCCAGTAACTAACGTATTGAGTGCCCAGCTTGGACGAGTCATCACTTGTATGATATTATTCAAAGTCATTTTGGGAGGAATGGCCAAGCCATTTTTGATCTCCTTGCTTCGATACCCAAAAGAAGGAACATCGGAAAGTACAACAAGTGTGGGATATTCCGCCTCATGCGCCCTTTTGAGCAGATCTTTTCTAAGCTCCGCTTCGGCGGGATGATACAATTGAAACCATGCATTACCTTCAGTGATTTCACTTACTTTTTCTATACTAGCCGTAGCTACTGTACTCAGTATAAAAGGGATGTTGTAATCAAAAGCAGCTTTCGCCAAAATCTCCGTGGCTTTGGGCCACATGAGTCCTTGGAGCCCTATTGGAGACATCCCAAATGGTGCGGAATAGGTTTTTCCAAACAATTCCGTTTCCAAACTTGGGCTAATGACATCCCTCAGATAATATGGTTTTAGCTGTAGCGCTCTGATTTCATCAGTATTCCGCTTCAGGTTGACCTCAGAGTTACAGCCACCATCCAAGTAATCGAATGCAAAACCAGGAATCCGTTTCTTTGCTTTCGCTCGGAGATAATCAATATCGGGGTAATTTGGGTTGATGTACTCTTCCATAGTTATTTCAAAAATTTATCAACAAGATCATCTATTTCTGATTGACCGATAGCCACAAGGTCGCCGAGCATAGAGCTTTCTATGAGCGACTGTGCGCTAAACTCCGCCACTTCCACACGGTCAAACGTTTCCAACATGTTACGACCAGTCACCACTATGCTATCATTTTTGATAATCACAATCGGAGTTTCTTTAGATAGCAAACGCGGGATGGTATCGTTTCCGTTAAGGTGATTGCCAAACTCTATGTATGGGATATCCTTCAAAAGTATGTAGCTCTCAGGGATGGTTTTTGTCTGGAATTGGCTATGCGATATTCCAAATGCCATGACTCCAGGAGGTTGCGTATTGATGATGCAATTGATCTCTGGATTTTGCTCGTAAATCGCTTGGTGCAATTTCACAGCCTTACTTGGAAATTTACCCTTCTCCCGTTGACCATTTTTAATTTGCACAATGTCTGTGTGGCCTATAAATCTTCTATTTAAGCTAGTAGGTGTGATCAAAAAGTCATTGCCTCGCCATCTCATAGACACGGTACCATGGCTACTGATCATTAGATTTTGCTCGCAAGCTCTTTTCACATAAGAATAGATCTCATGCCTGATGGCTTTTTCGTCGGTGTTATAGATCGTCTCATTTGCTTCGGGCAGGTTGTTGTCCTGACTTTCAAAGCTCTCGATCTGCTCATCTGTGAGCGTTTTGTAGCCGCCTAGTTTTTTAGCATTGATGATTGATCTTGCGCTAAACTCCAAAGACTCAAAGCGCTGAAATGTCTCGAAAAGATTGGCTCCTCCGACTACAGTCCCATGGTTTTCCATGATCACGGAATTGCTGCCAGACGCAAAGGTTTCAGCTATAATCTCTCCTAGTTCGTCACTCCCTGGAAGCTTGTAAGGAGCGTAACCTACATGCCCACAAAACTTCTTGGCCTGAGGGATGATATTGGTATCAGGTATCTGTCTCACAATACTAAAAGACACCAACGCTGGCGGATGTGCGTGAATGACAGATTTCAGATCTGGTCTCTTTTTGTAAATAGCTAAGTGAAATGGGAACTCGGAAGATGGTCTATGTATACCTTCTACCTCACCATCTGGTTTTACACAAACAATGTCTTTGGGAGTGAGTATCCCTTTATCGTATCCTGCCGGAGTAATCCAAATATTACCATCTTCATCTAGTATGGAAATATTGCCACCTGATGTGGTCGTCATCCCATTTTTGTAGATCAAATCCATGATCGTGGCAATGCGATTTCGAGGATGTAGTAATTCTAAGTTCATTTCTCTGCGATGTGTTTGGTAGTCTTGTAGTTGTTAGTCAAAAACCCTGAAGAAAGGGTTCTGTAATTAGATAAAAGGGCAGCTCCAAGAGCGGAACCTAATGCAAATGAAGTAGAATAAATCTCAAATTCTGGAAGCTTTTGTGCCAACATACTTACGAATACTTCACTCGAACTGATGCCACCATCCAAGTAGATTTTCTTGATTGCGGATTTGCCTATGGCTAATTTGAGGGATGATATCTGAAGATCAGTAAGCTCATCAAATAGGTTTAGCAGGGCATCTTCGTATGAATCAAAAACAGAATAATCAGGTTTTGGATTGTTGTAATAGTTGAACCGCTCTGGCTGAATCAAACTGTGGTCAAAAAGTAATTGATGCGCGTCTGTTTTCTTCGATGCATAGGAGCGATTCCACTTGAGTGACTTATAAAGCTGATAATCCACATCGAAATATTCACTCAAAATCCTCGCCTGCTCGCTCAGATGCTTTCCTAGAAAAAGTCTTGAAGCCTTCAGAGAGGTACCTTTTAGACTTAAAAAATTAAGACAATCCGCATTCAATTCGCGAAAAGTGAGAGAATCCTCATTGAAGAAATTCATGCAGATACTCCAAGTGCCTGTGGAAATAAGTACGAATGGATCATTGATTGAATTGATATATGGGATGAGGGTGGAGCTACTATCATGAACTCCCACTCCTATGTTGACTTTATAACCATTACGGTTCACCGGAATCATGTGTGTGCTAGGTACAATTGGTGCCAGTAAGCTTTCGAATCCTTCTTGTATTACCCATTCGGCATAATTGCCAGATTGAAAATCCCAAAGCCCAGTATGACAGCCCAAACTTGTAAAATCTGTAAAATACTTTTTGGTAAAAAGACTACTTAAGTATTGAGGTAAATGCAGTGAATGCTTGATTTTAGAAAACAAGTGAGGCTTTTCATATTTGAGGTAATACAGCTGCAAACCTGAATTGAGAAAGCCCATAAAAGGACTAGCTGTGGTCAATTCAAAATACTCCTTCAAATAAGAATTCAAAAACTTTTCTTCGAGTTGCTTTGGGAAAGGCTTTAGATAATTATAAAAAGGTGTTACCCTGTTTCCCTGCTCATCTAAATGGACCAAAGAAGCACCATAGGTGGAGAAGTTTAAACTCTCCACCTCATATTTGTTGCTTGCTAGCAGCTTATCGAAAGTAGCGTAAACCCAGTCAGTGAGCTTATCCAAATCTTCCCCTAGAAAACCATCGTCATCGGGAATTTCATCAAACCTGACATATTCATGTTCGAGTTGATTAAAATCCTTATCAAAGACGAAGAACTTCTTGTTGGTTTTACCGATATCAAATACTGCTATTACTTTCATAATCAAAGTCCTGTTGCCAGCGTATTTCTACCACGCTGCTTGATGAGTGTTTCTCTCACTTTAAATTGTCTGTAGAGTCCGATTGGATTCAGTGCTGCGCCTGATTTCAATCGAGCGGCGGATACCAATGGTCGCACATCCGTTCTATATGCGTTTTGTAAAATCTCTTGGCATAACGTTACGTCGTTATTGAGCTGGGCTTCCGCCAAGGCTTTATGATCCACGAGGAGTGCCTGCGCATAGGCCATGCTGATGGCTTCTAGCGATTGCATGAGGTCTTCAATTGGGTCTTTTACATTGTGACTTGCGTCTATCATCCATGACAATGGAGGATTACCTGCCGTGTTGTTATCCATTCCGAATACCAACTCATTGAAAATAAGGAAAAGCTGATATGGCTTAATGCTACCACAGGACAAGTCATCATCTCCATACTTGCTGTCGTTGAAGTGGAAACCACCCAATCTTCCTCTCGTTAATAGAGTAGCTACGATTTGCTCTATGTTGGTGTTTGGTAAGTGATGACCTAGATCCACAAGCGTGTGTGCTCTTTCGCCACAGCTTTCAGCAAGCATGAGAGATGTACCCCAGTCCATAATGACCGTAGAGTAGAAATTTGGTTCGTAAGGCTTATACTCTACCAATAATTTCCAGTCCTCTGGAATATGTCCGTAAATCTCTTGAAGGGATTTTTGAGTGTTTTGAAGTGCTTGTCTAAAGTTGTTTTGTCCAGGGAATGATGCCCCGTCAGCCAACCATACGGTAAGCGCCTTACTACCTAGTTTTTTACCGATCTCAATCACGTCAATATTGTGCTGGATGGCTAGGTTTCTACTGGCTTCAGAGGTATTGCTAAGAGACCCGTATTTGTAACTATGTGCCTGATCTGCCTGATCCTGAAAGGTATTGGAGTTTACAGCGTCAAACAATATACCTCGAGCTGCCGCTAGTTCTTTGATGGCTGCAGTATCTGAAGGGATATCCCAAGGGATATGTAAAGAAACCGCTCCGGCAGTTTGAGTGAGTGAATGAATAATCCCTACATCCTCTATCTTCTGCTCTAGATTACTCGGCTCTCCTCCGATACTGAATCTTCCGAATCGTGTACCTCCGGCACCTAACGCCCAACTTGGAATGGCGATTTGAAATTCGGCTAGCTTTTCAATAATCTGCGCTACATCAAGTCCACGATTAACAAGTTGGCTGCCTAAAAAATCAATTTCAGTTTGGTGTTGCTTACTTGCTCCACTATTGAAATCATCTATTTGTTCTTGCTTAATATTCATTTTAGGGTCTTTTCGATTCTTAAAAAACCCATCATGACTTAGAGGTCATGATGGGCGAATTAATCGTTGATTGGTTATCTAACAAATGCGTTAGCCATACCACCATCTACATTGATGATGTTACCTGTGGACTTATCCAAAATAGCTGCAAGAGAAAATACGCCGTTCGCTATATCCGCCGGATAGATGATTTTATTCAATAGGTTTCTTTTAGCATAATGCGCAGGAAGTTCCTCCACCGTGATGCCATAAGCTTTCGCTCGACCTTCAGCCCATTCGCCTTCCCAGATCTTGCTACCTACAATTACACCATCAGGGTTCACCACGTTCACTCGGATACTGTCTGCACCAAGCTCAGCTGCTAGCAATCTGGTCATGTGTAGCTGTGCTGCTTTTGCAGTACCATAGGCCACATTATTAGGTCCAGAAACAAGACCATTTTTACTAGCGATGAAAATGAAATCACCACCTAAGTTTTGCTGTCTCATAATAACTGTCGCTTGCTTAGCAAGGTCGAACTGTCCTTTGACGAGTACATTTTGCAGGATATCCCAGTCCTTCTCGGTAGTATCTGAAAGAGACTTTGAAATAGCAAGTCCAGCACTGTGTACTACGATATCTACACCTCCGAACTCTAGGATTGCAGCATTGTATGCTTCCTTGATAGAATCAGCATTGGTCACATCGCACACCGCATAAGATGCTGTATCACCCGGATAGGTAGCTACCGCCTCTTTCAATCGATCTTCTGCGATATCTGTAAGTACCACGTTAGCACCTTCTGCTGCTAATTTATCTGCGATGGCTTTACCTATGCCTCCGCCTGCGCCAGTTACAAAAGCAACCTTGCGAGAAAGTGGCTTTTCTTTTGGCATACGTGACAATTTCGCTTCTTCTAACAACCAATACTCAATATTGAATGCTTCCTGACGCGGCAAAGAAGTGTAAGAAGTGATGGCTTCAGCACCTCTCATTACATTGATGGCGTTTACATAAAATTCGTTAGCCACACGTGTAGTCTGCTTGTTCTTTGCAAAACTGAACATCCCTACTCCTGGATAAATGATAATGACTGGATTCGGGTCACGCATTGCAGGACTGTTGTCATGCTTGCATGTTTCGTAGTATTCTTTGTACCCTTCTCGGTAAGTTTCGAATGCCGGCTCTAATTTCGCCAAAACGGCTGCTGAGTCAGACAAGTCTTCACTTTTGTCAAGTTCCAATACCAAAGGAGCAATTTTCGTTCTCAAGAAGTGATCAGGGCATGACGTACCCATAGGAGCAAGTCGCTCAAGATCGTTGCTATTGATATATTCCAATACCACATCGCTATCATTGAAGTGACCGATCATGCGATTTTCAGAAGAGCAAAGTCCTCTCAATAAAGGCATCAACTGAACGGCCTTCTCCTTACGCTCTGCAGCGGGTAGGCTTTCAACTTTTTGTCCACCGAAGACTACTCCATTTTCTTTAATCTTCTTTTCTATGTATTCAGAAGCCATTTCTATCACTTCAAGGCTATTGATATAGCTCTCATACGAAGTGTCTCCCCATGTGAAAAGGCCATGGCTACCAAGTACGATACCACGGATACCTGGATTGTCATTCAAGCATTTTTCCAACTGGAGTCCCAAGTCGAAACCTGGCTTTTGCCAAGGCACCCAACCCATGGTATCGCCCCAAATTTCTTTCGTTACTTTTTCACTATCCTCTGCCGCCGCTACTGCGATCAATGCATCTGGATGTAAGTGATCTATGTGTGCAAATGGAAGCAATCCGTGAAGTGGTGTATCAATAGAAGGTGCTTTGCTATCTAAGTCATAGATACAATGATTGAACAAACCAACCATGCGGTCTTCATCATGCAACCCTTGATATACATTCTTAAGATCTCTAAGCCTGCCGGTGTATAAACCTGCGATACCTGCACGAGTCAATGTCCCGATATCTCCACCCGAACCTTTCACCCACATTACTTCTACTTCCTCGTTGGTCAGAGGATCCTTCTCTATAGTCTTGCAACTTGTGTTACCGCCACCATAGTTTGTAATTCTTAAATCAGCACCTAGTATGTTAGATCTGTATAAAAACAGTTCAACTTGATTGTCTCCTAGGCTCTTTGCCTTTTCATCATCCCATAAATAATTGACATGCTTAAAATCTTGTGGCTTCATTTTTTATTGATTTGAAATATTTGAATTGTATCGTATTTACGTGTTTTGATATTACGAATTTTATTGATAATTCAAATTTATACCCTTTATAGCTCCATGTTTTGCATGATATGGCATTGGGTTTGCACTTTTTGATATTGGAAATGGAGAACTTTTTTAGATAATTGACTCCTAGGCCTGAAGACATGCAATGGGGCCATTTTTATCTGTGAGCAGAAAATATACAGCCGCCCCTAATACGACATACCCGATTAAAACACACACACCAGTGGATATTACTTAGCCTGGCACACAGGTATGGTACTCAATGAATTTCAGCTGATTTTTATTTCGGAAGGGAATGGAATTTTTCGGACTGATTCATGTGAATTTGAAGTGAATTCTAGTACGACTGTAAGCTTCCCTATAATCCGTCTATTTAAAAATAGAGTTTACGAGCTAAAAAGCGAAGCTGAAGTTTAATATTAACTGGTAATAAAATGAAAATGACTCGATTCACTGAACAACAGATCATCTCTGCTACAGAGCAAAATGAAACAGGTATGGAAGAATCAGAAGTAAAAAGGAAACATGGGATTAGTGAGGCAACCTTCTCCATAACTGGAAAAAGAAGATGGAGGCATAGGCACCAGTCAATTAAAAAGATTTAATGAACTTGAATCAGAAAATGACTGGCTCAAAAAATGTTTGTATTTAGTAGGTACAAAATTAAAGGAGTCACAAGTCAACGTAACTAACTGTTTTTAAAAGTCTCCTATCGGGATGGTATCGCAACAGCGATCCGCGAATGACCTCCTTATAACAAGATATTATCCAATTTTGATATTTTTTGCTCAATATCATCGATGCTTGATCCAACATAATATTTCATGATCGTTTCCTTGGATGTTCCCGAGATCAATGAAATATCAGCAACACTTAACCTAAGACGACTATGTGCGTAGCTTATGAAAGTCTTACGTGCAGTATGAGATGTAGCAGCTTCATGTAGTGGTTTTGAATCCTTCTCTTCTATAATTCTATTAAACTTAAACTCTTCTAAAAAATCATGAATAGCCTTGTTGTATTTCTGATCAGATGTGACAGGAAGTTGATAATCATATTTTTCCAAAATTAATTTTGCCTCCTTCAGGATAGGGATTGTTAT
Source organism: uncultured Roseivirgaceae bacterium (assembly GCA_964352725.1). Taxonomy (GTDB): domain Bacteria; phylum Bacteroidota; class Bacteroidia; order Cytophagales; family Cyclobacteriaceae; genus Ekhidna. The sequence goes on along the minus strand of CAYGTD010000037.1, from coordinate 1,530 downwards.
CCTGGAATTTGTTTTTTCTGATTTTGCAATAATTCTTTCATCCACAATCCAATTTGAACTAAATCTTCGAAGGTCACCAACCCTGAAACCCGTAAAACACTGAAAAATAAAAACATCCTTCTGAGTATTCAGGTAATCACTTTTCGAAACTTGAGAGACCAATCTGTCCACTTCATTTGGCGTGAGAAAAACGATAGAGGTCTCCTTGGATTTACGCTTAAATGAATCAACTTTTTTATTGTACTCAACTCCTATATCACCAAGTTTTGTACAAAGACTTTTAAGGTACTTTATTTGATTGTCAATTGAACTCTCTGATAATTTGGCCACATTAGTTAAATAGGATTTGAATTCAAGTTCAAATACTGAATTTAAATCAAGCAACTTGTATTCTTTAACCTTGAATTTGCAGAATCCTTCAATATGCCGACGTAGATTATTATCATAATTCTGAATTGAACTTTCTGACAATTCATTAGAATAAAGATCAATGATTTTGTCAATACCTTCAATTAAGGTTCTAACCTCAGATTTATTGTGCAATTCGTTGTAGATAGCCTTAACTCGATGAACAGATAAATCTCCATACTTCTTTGCATCATACATTGCCTCTTGAACCTTCATGTATGTTTCTATCAAATCCCGATTGACCCTACTATAACCTAGAAAGTTTTTATTTAAGGGCTGGTTAACTTTTATTTTCTCCTTTGCGGATTCTAAAAGCCAATTGATTTGTTCAACAGTTGCTTTTGTGTTGGTTGAAAATAACGCCTTAAGACCCAAATGATCATACCTGACATATATGAGGTAATGCATTCTTTTTAAATGTCTTTCGATAAAGAAACTTAGGGTTGCCAAATTGACTGTCGTTATAACTGTCGTAAAATAGGGTAAAATGGATGAAAACACAAATTAATAAATGTCCTAAACAGCCCAAAAATGCATTTAATGATAGTTATTGATAAATAGGGTATATATAGTCCACTCCCCTACGGACTACTAAAGGAGAATAAACCGAATTTACACCCGCTGTGAGTTCGGTTTTTTTATTATAACTCTCTCTAAATGAGTCTATTACAGAAAATACTGAATTAACACGAGGGGTTAGATAAGTGCCCTCTGGCTTGCTATAGGTCAAGCCCTCTGGAAACACCAATGGCTGTAGTTTTCTTTTATTCAAAATATCGCTCTCATACCACACAGCGTCTATTTTTGTCACCATTTTAAGTGCAAAATCCATAAATTCAGAGGGGTTCGATACTTGTTTTTGGCTCTCTAGTGTTTTTTCGATTTTATCGATCATTTTCAGCCTTTGTGTCCTATGTTTTTTATAGGTATTTACATCTAGCCCTTCGATGTATTTTACCTCCAATTTCTCAATAAATGACTTGTGTTCGGAAAGTTTCTTTTTCAGTAATTTTCGTCGCTTTTTTGAATTATCGAATAGTCTTGTGAATGTTTCGTTCAATACTGTCCAAATGAGTGGCTTTTATTATTCTATTCGACAATTATCCTCTTGACTTCTCTTCC
>CAYGTD010000036.1:0-18795 GCA_964352725.1 uncultured Roseivirgaceae bacterium | reverse complement strand
TTGGTTTCTTCTATCATTCAGGATGACTTGGATGAGACGAAGAAACTTTACAGAGAATATACAGATAGCTTTTTTAGTAAATATGGTACAGTATCCAAGTATGTGAGTGATATGAAGACTTGGTCAGGGAGACAAGTGAATTGGTTAGATGATGCTATTGTTTTTTGGGATGAAAAAAATAAATGGGGACAGAGCGGTGAAAATCTAATTCCTCTTTATGTTCAAGACGCTCCAGAGACTGATTTTTTCACATTGGGAATGCCTGTAAAGGAAATAGATGAAGTTATCGTTTGGGGTGCTAATATGGAAGCCAAGAAAGGATATATCATTGGGTTTGGTCCAGACAGATTTGAAAAGTGGAGTAATGAATTTGACTTACCTAGTTCAGACGTGGTTCAGTATGTTTCTGACACAGTTTCATCGGCTATTGGTATTACCAATTTCTATGTATTGAATGAATCAGCTACTGAGGATAATCTGGCTATTGTAAGTTATAATTCAAATGGAGAATTAAACTGGTCTGTTGTGACAACTGTTGCAAAAAAACCTGTTAGTTATAAATTCAATGATCTCACACAAGAATTGACTATTTTCCTATATTCTGAAGAAGAACTCCCATTGGAATCAGATGAGCTAGGATATTTTGTGATTGATAGAACGGGTGCTATTAGATAAATTCATCCCTAGTCCCTAATTTCTCACCGTAAATACGGTCACTTTTACCGAAAATTTCATCTTTTTCATTAGTGAAGACTTCAATTAGTTAATTTTAATGTTGGTAAATAGTTTTTTAAAAGACTATTCTAACATCCAATTTATCACGTTTATGAATTTATGCCTTATCCTCACAAGAATTGTAGCTGTATTAGTATTTACAATTTTCGGATTTACTGCTTTTTCTCAAGATGGTCCAGGAGGGGTTGGATCGAAGGATGGAACTGGAGTTATTAAACTTTGGCTAGATGCAGATTCTGCTACTGTAAATGGATCTAATGAGGTAACGGGATGGGATAACCTGATTAATGTGACCGAGCTAGATATGTCACCCACGACTGCTAACAATCCCAACTTCATTTCTTCCAAGTTTAATGGGCATGCGGCGGTAAGTTTTGAAAATGTTGACGATGCGTTGGGATCTGCCTCAACACTTGACTACTCTTATTTCCCGCAGGATGAAGCTACAACCTTCACAATCACACAACATGACAACTTATCTCAGCGATCCAACACCTATGCAACCACACCGCTTCAAGGTAACCGGTTTTCTTCACATATGCCATGGAGTGGAACTATATACCATGATTTAGGTGCCTGCTGTGGAGCCGCAGCAAGAGTACAATATACCTATGACCCAGCATGGTTGACAGAAGGGTCAATCTTAGCCTATCGAAGTGGAGGAGGCTATAGTAAAGAGGCATTGAGAAATAATGTAAGCCAGGCAACTGGGAACACTGCGACTTCTACATTTACGAATCCTGGGAGCTACACTTTTGAAATTGGGCAAACCCAAAATCAAAATTTCCAAGGAGATGTAGCAGAATTTTTAATGTTCAATGTGGCTATTAACGATGCTCAGATGACCATCGTTCACAACTACCTTGCAGCGAAATATAATTTAACAATTACAGATGATTTCTACTTATTTCAAGCGTCTCATGGTGTAGATGTTATAGGAATTGGTCAAAATGGGACTGATACGCATACAGAATCGAAATCAGCAGGAATTCTCACCATAAAAGATGCCAGTGCACTTGCAGATGGTGATTATGTCTTTGCAGGACACGACAATGCTGATGCATCCTCTTGGACGTCAATTGAAAGAATTAATGGAGACACAAATCTTGAGAGAATAGCGAGAGAATGGAGATTCGATGCTACTGGAACTCCAGGAACAATTACCATCAGCATAGATGCCACAGATCTACCGGCTTTCAATACCGGCTTTGATTTTTACACACTTTGGATCGATAACGATGGTGATTTCTCAAGTGGAGCAACACAGTATCCTTTGACGCAAAATGGAGCGGAATTTGAAGCAACTGGAATTACCATCACTGATGGAATGTACGTTACCATTGCTGCTTACAGACCTGAAATCAACTTTACACAAACTTCTTTTTATGGCGTAGAAACTACGACTCCTGCAACTTTTGAAATAAATATTGACTATGAAGTAGATGCAGCTGTTACGGTAGATTATACAGTCACAGGAACATGCACGGAAGATCTTCCTTCTGACGGAACGTTTACTATAGCAGCGGGTTCAACGACAGCTTCATTAGCTCAAGCCATAACTTCAGGTGATGGCTTTGAAGCAGACGAAACGATTATTCTTACGCTGACACCAGCTTCACAATCTGCAGGTGTTTTAGGTAGTTCTGCTGTAAGTACCTACACTGTCAATGATGATGGAGCAAGTGCTACCAATACCATTCAGTTTGATGCGCCTTTTAGTTACACCAACAAGAAAACAATTACCATTGACAAAAGCATGGTTTCTGGGTCTAGTGATTTGGAAAATTTTCCTGTACTAATAACCATTGATGGAGCTGATTTTACAGAGATGAATGCCAACGTGCAAAATGCGAATGGGTATGATATTCGCTTTACTTACGAAAATTCGGTAAGCTGGCTAGCTCACGATATAGAATTATATGACGTAGGGAATGGCGTTTTCACTGCTTGGGTAAGTCTGCCAGTATTATCTGACACGGAAAATACAGTCATTGAAATGTATTATGGGAACGCAAGCATCAGCACAGATCCTTCCTCAACATCTGTTTGGGATGAGTATCATGGTGTATATACGTTGGGAAATGATGATGTAAGCGATGCATCGCCCAACGCTTACAATGGAACAAATAATGGAACAACTGATGCAGTAGGAATTGCAGGGCGATCTCAGTTGTTTGACGGCACTGATTATATTGGTCTTTCAGCTTCTTTCCCTGACCTGACGACCACTTTTACGATTTCAGCATGGATCTACGTCCCTGATATTACGTTAGGAGGCAGAATATTTAGTGATGATGCTAATACATCCAGCGGGTATGCGTTTTCTCTTGGAGACCCAGGAAATGGACTACTTAGGTCATTTTCAAGAAATTTAGCAGGTGCAGGTATTATAGATGGGACTTCCGCTTTGAGTCAGGCAGCTTGGCATCAAGTCGTTTTGGTGGTGGATAGAGTAAACGAGGATCGAGTCATTTATGTGGATGGCTCGTCACAAGTTTCTGATCTTTCTGATGTAGGCACATGGGGTACAGATGCAGGAATTGCTGCTATCGGTGGAGATGGAGCAGGAAATAATCTTTTTGATGGAAGTATAGATCATGTGACCGTCTCCACTGTAGTGAGGGATGCAGACTGGATTGCTACAGAATACAATATGATTTTCACTCCCGCTACGTACTTCACCATAGATAGTGAGACCACTCTTTCTGGATTTAATGTGAGTGAAGCTGCTGATAGTATAAACCTGACGATAGCACTTGCGAGTATAGATGCTAATGATGTTGATATTGATTATTCCATCACATCAGGAACTGCCTCAAGCGTCAGTGATTATACCTTGGCTGCAGGCACTGCAACAATTACAGCGGGTAATCTAAGTACATTGATCACGGTGGACATCACAGATGATTCCAAAGACGAAATAGACGAAACATTTACGGTATCACTCTCCAATCCAGTATCTGTTTCAGATGTTAGTTTGGGAAGTAATAATGAGATTGAAATCACACTCATTGATAATGATAATGGTCCTACCATTTCAGTGTCAGATACCTTATTATATGTTAACGAAGGTTCTAGTTTCAATTCTTGGTCTGTAGACTTAAACACATCTTCAGGACAACCCATTACAGTCGATTATACCGTAACAGCTATCTCTGCTGCTTCTGGTGCTGATTATCTTCTTAGTGACGGAACGTTGACTATTCCAGCTGATAGTATTTCAGCAGAAGTGAGTTTCAATGTTATCGATGATGAAACCATAGAATCGGGTGAGACATTTGCTATAAAGCTTTCGAATCCTATGAATGGAACATTGGACCTAGACTATGATTCCATTACTGTCACTATAAATGATAACGATAACTTCGGTATTGATGGACCGGGTGGAATTGGTGAAGCAGACGGTAGCGGTACATTAGTCATGTGGATGATTGCAGACTCTGTGACAGTTTCAGGAACTGATGTTGTCTCATGGGAAAATGAAGTAGGTATTTCTGAGCTAAACCTGACCCCTCCGCTAACAGCTCCTACATTGGTATCTATTGCAAAAAATGGTCATGCCGAAATCAGTTTTGCGAATGTCAATGATGTCCTTTCTACTACTGATAGATTGAGTACGGCCTATTTCCCATATAATGAAGCTTCTACCTTCATCGTTACAAGACATGATAATTTAACACAGCAGTCAAATACGTATGGAACATCTACCACTTTAGGTGGAGGTCTGGCGGGTAATCGATTTTCAGCTCATTTGCCATGGAATGGAAACGTTTACTTTGATATTGGAAATTGCTGTGGAACAGATGGAAGATCCCAATTCACATATAATCCTGACTGGGTAGGTGAATATACTGTTTTCTCATATACAGCTAGTAGTAGCGACGGCAAAACGGTAAGAGGAAACGCTACACAACAGGATTATGATGCTGGGACTGATTTTTTTCAAAATCATTCAGATTATTACTTCAACTTAGGTCAATCTCAAGGAACCAACTTTCAAGGAGATATCCTGGAATACATCATGTTTACCAGTCCTTTGAATACGGCACAGGTAATTATTATGGAAAATTATTTAGCAGCTAAGTATGACCTCACCCTTGATCAAAATGATTACTATTCATTTAAAACCACACATAGCACAGAACTAGTAGGAATCGGACAAGAAGATGCTACCAACTTTCACAATGCTGCCCAAAGTAACTTGCTCACCATTTCCAATGCAAGCGATTTGGATGATGGAGAGTACGTTTTGGTAGCACATGATAATTTAGATATTTCTGCGTGGACCACCACAGATGTGCCAACGTCGCTAAGTAATATCCAGCGGATACAGAGGGAATTCAGGGTTGATATTACCGGAGCACCTGGTACCATCTCTATTGCCATTGATGAGAGTAAGTTGCCAACACTCCCTGCAGACTACACAGAGTATGTATTATTGATTGACAATGATGGTCTATTTAACAGTGGGGCCACAATATACCCAATGACGCTTGTTAATGGAGAATATATTACTAATAATGTCACTGTAACTCAGGGTTCATACTTTACCATAGCAACGCATCGTAGAACGATCCAATTCAATGCTAATTCTTCACAAGATTTCGAAAACACAAATAATACGATCTCTTTAAATTTATCAGTTATTTCAGGATCAGATATCTCAATTCCTTATACCATAACAGGATCTGCCACTCCTGGTGCTGATTTTTCACTTGCTACAAGTGGATCATTTGTCATTAGTGCGGGAAGAGTAGCTGAAGTAATTGATTTGGGTATATTGGATGAATCAGATGTTGAAAGCGATGAAACTATTATTATCACTTTAGGGACAGCACCTTCTGGTACTATTGCGGGAACCAATTCTATTTATACATATACGATCAATGATGATGACAATGAAAGAGATATCGAATTTAGAAATCCTTGTGACTATGGATTTTCCAAGACCATCACAATACTTAATGGTCAAGTAGATGATACGGATGGGGCAGACTTAACAAACTACCCTCTACTTGTTTCTTTTACAGATGCGGAATTGGCCTCAGTAGGTAACGGAGGTAGTGTAGAAAATAGTAATGGATATGATATTGCCTTTACCTACTTAGATTCCCTGGTGTGGCTGGATCATGAAATTGAAAGGTATGACGAAGCAACGGGTGAATACATTGCGTGGGTAAAAATTCCCGTTCTGGATTATGACGATGATACTCAAATATCTATGCATTATGGAAACGCCAATATTGTATTGGATCCTTCCGTCACCTCAGTTTGGTCTGAGTATGTAGGCGTCTGGCATTTGAACGGAAATGTGAGAGATTCTTCACCAAATAGCCACGGAGGAACTGATAATGGCACAACAGGCATTACTGGTAAGGTTGGAAATGGTCGTGACTTTGACGGAATTGGTGATTTTATTGAATTAGCCTCATTTCCTGATCTTCAAACCGATTTCTCCATAAGTGCATGGGTGAATACTGATAATATTGCTGCTGGCCAACGTGTATTTATTGATGATGATAATAATACAAATGGCTATGCACTGTCAATTGGTGATCCAGGAGGCGGACGACTAAGGTTTTATAGTAGGGGTGCAGGACCAACTTCAGTAGATGGATCTGCAACTCTTGCACTTACCGCAGGTAACTGGTTCTACATTGCTGGAGTGGCGGATATTAGTGCTGGAGGTAGTAGGACGCTCTATGTAAATGATAATACCCCGGAAAATACGGCACATACTAATATGTTTGGCGTTGATGTAGGAAGTGCGGCAATTGGTGGAGAAACGTTATCTGGTGAAACTGGAAACAGGTTTACTGGAATGATGGACGAGGTAAGGGTATATAATGGTCTACTAAGTACTTCCAGAGTAATAACTGAGTACAATAACTATGATAACCCAGGATCCTTCTACTCTGTTGGACCTGAAGTTGCTGGGGGGGCATGCCTTATAGCTGAGAATAGTCCCGAAGAATTAGAAATAACAGTTTCTGTTAATCCAATTGATAATGTGAGTGATACTGATATTACTTACACAGCGACTGGAGGGACAGCAATAAATAGTGAAGATTACACATTAGTTTCAAGTGTAGTGACAATTCCCGCGGGTTCTCAGAGTGCTACCTTTAAATTCCCAATGATAAATGACCTTATTGATGAAGTAGATGAAACAATAATAATATCTCTTAGTAATCCTTCTTCAAACACGAAAATTGGAGCGGTCAATCAACAAACAGTCACGATTACGGATGACGATGACGGTCCAACTATCGGTTTTGTAGATACCTTATCGGTTGCCAATGAGGGATCAAGTTTGGTGGCAATCACGCTGCAATTAGGACTAGAATCTGGAAATGACGTAAGTGTTAATTATGCGGTAACTGCAGGAGACGCCACTTCAGGAACAGACTTTATTGCGCTAAGTGGTACTGCGACTATAACTGCCGGCAACCTAACTACAACCATCAGTTTTCAGCCCATTGATGACGCAATAATTGAATCGCCAGAGACCGTAGAAATAACAATAACGAATCCTGTAAATGGCACATTAACAACCGATTACGATGTACATACGCTAACAATAGCAGATAATGATGACTTAGGATTTGAGGGGCCTGGAGGTGTAGGTGATGTGGAGAATGTTCTTGGAGAGAATTTGCTTAAACTTTGGCTAATTGCTGACTCAGTCAACTTTTCAGGAAATAATGTCACCAGTTGGAACAACATTGTGAAAAATGTAAGCGTCGATTATGACATGGTTCCTGCAGGTACAGCACCAAAAGTTGTGAACTCGGCAATTAATGGTCACAAAGAGATAAGTTTTAATAATGTAAATGATGCTTTAGTTTCAGAAGGAACACTTTCTGCTGCAAGTTTCCCAGGAAATGAGATGTCGTTCTTTATTGTAACTGAAACGGATAACCTTAATCAGAACTCATACGCTTATGCTACAGATAATAGTTCTACAGGTGCTGTAGATGCTAATAGTATTAGTGCTGCTATACCTAATGGGTCAGGAAATGTAGTATTTGATATTGATGGTGATAATTTCAGCACTCCTTATTTATCCGGTTGGACAGGCAGACACAGTATTTTCACGCATATAGTATCTTCTGATACTTTCTTAGTCTATCGAAATAATGGATTACTGGTAAATCGTGATGATGCCAACCCAACTTTTACTGGGCATACTGCATATAATTTTTATCTAGGCAAAAATGGATCAGGAAATTTCCAAGGAGACATTGCTGAAGTGATTATGTTTAGCAGAGATGTAAATGTTGCTCAAACTAAGATTATTAATAATTATTTGGCAGCAAAGTACAATAGAAGTATTACAGATGATTTTTACAATTTTGAAGTTTCTCATGGAGTTGAGGTTGCAGGAATAGGAAGAGTAGATGCAAACAATCAACACGTAGCAGCAAGAGCTGGTATTGTAACGATAAGCAATGCGGATGATTTAGATGATGGTGAATTTGTCTTGTTTGGACATGACAATAGAGGCGTTGCTACATGGAGAACCGTAGAGGTACCCGCAAGTGGTATTTTGAGAACTGCTCGTGAATGGCGATTTGACAATACGGGGGAGCCGGGTACTATTAGTATTGCAATTAATGCTGATTTATTGCCAAGCCTTCCAAATGGTAATGAGGACTATATTATCATGACAGATGCAGATGGTGATTTCACATCTGGGGCAACTGTTATCAATACAGTATTGGTGGATGGCCAATATAAAGCAAGTGATCTTTCTATTGCTTCAGGTGATTATGTGACTTTTGGAATAGCTACACGAACAGTATCTTTCTCTCCAGTTACCTTATCTGGTTCTGAAACAGTTGCAGCAAGCGCAACTATTTTACTAAGCTTAGAGAGTAGTTCTAATATAACTTTGGATTATGAAGTTACAGATGGAACTGCAACAGGGGGTAATACAGATTATTCTTTGGCAGCTACAGGTCAAGTTACGTTTATCGCAGGTCAAACAAGCGTAAATCTTGCATTAGGAATTATAAACGATTCCAATATTGAGAGTGATGAGACAATTGAAATTACGCTAAGTAATCCTCCGTCCGGAGTATCGCTTTCTGATTCTGTTTTCACTTATACCATAAATGATGATGATAACGGTAGAAATATTCAATTCAATGTTGATAATTCTACCGGAGATGAAAGTGTAACAGCCGTTTCCTTGCAAGTTGATTTGAATTCAGCAGATGCAATGAATGCTACTGAAGTCGATTATGCAATTACAGGTGGAACTGCAGAAGCTAGTCCTTCTCCAGATTATACTTTCACGGCTGGTACTTTAGTCATTCCAGCAACAGAAACAACGGGCACCATTAATTTCACAATTCTCGACGATGTGCTTAGTGAATCCACAGAAACGATTATTATAAGTTTAAGTAGTCCAACAAATGCCAATCTTGGAACTAATGTGACGCATACTTATTCAATTACAGACAATGATGCTTCTGTTTCTGTTCAATGGCAAGATGCCACTACTACAATAGATGAAGGTGGTAGTATAGCTGGGTTGGTCGTTGAATTATCAGCAACCTCTGGTCAAGATGTTGAGGTTGATTACGCAGTAGCCGGAGTGACTGCAACTGGATCAGGTGTAGATTTCTCTTTAGCTAATGGAACACTAACTATTCCTGCTGGTAATCAGCTTGGAACAATCAATGTTGCTTTGACAGATGATGGAATAGAAGAAAGTGCAGAGACTTTTACAGTTACTTTAAGTGGCGAAGTAGGAGCAACACTTGTAGGTGATCCAGTCCATACTGTTACTATATCAGATAATGATGCTGAATTTGGATACTATGGTCCAGGTGGAGTAGGTGACTTTGAAAGTAACATGCTTTGGTTAGATGCCACCGCTATTAATGGAAAAGGAGTAAGCAATTTGACAGAGGGCGCAAGTGTGAATACTTGGGTAGATAGATCCGGAAATGGATATGATTTTACAGCAATAGGTACGGCACCTACATTTGATTCAGATGCATTGAATTTGAAAAATACGGTAATTATTTCAGGATCAAATCAAGGATTTCAAGCTCCGGATGAGTTCAGTAATGCATTATCTAATTATTCTTTTGTTTCTGTCATGTCACAGTCAAGTGGAGATTACCTAGTCGAGACAAATACAGCAGCACGATCTGAATTTAGACTTAGTCAAGGAGGAAATGGACTCTACTCGATCAATGATATCGATTACCTTCCAAGCCAGAGTACCAACACTGATTTAACTACTTGGATTTTTAATAGTGAAAGTGGTACTAGTGCAGAAATATTTAGAAATGGAGCCGCCTTACTTTCTGATAATAATTATCAAGTAATGGCTATTGATAATAATTTCGCATTAGGAAGTAGAAATTCAAATCAGACGCAAGCCACCTCAGATTTTGCTGGAAATATTTCTGAATTCATCATGTACAGAAATGTCTTAAATGATGCACAAATTGTTATTGTTGAAAATTATTTAGCGAATAAATATGACTTGACTATTCCGAATGATTTTTATGTGTACGAAGGAACTTATGGAAGTGATATTGTGGGAATCGGAAGAACCAATAACGAGCAACATTTACAGTCCATGTCAGATAGTTTGATGATGATCAGCGGCGCAAGTGATTTGGATAACGATGAATATGTATTTGCAGGCCATGACAATGGGAATGATTTAGCTTGGACAACATCAGAAGTTCCAACGGGTGGATCTAATGTGCGGAGACTAGCTCGAGAATGGAGAGCAGATGTGACTGGATCACCAGGAACATTGATCTTAAAAATTGATACAACTCAATTACCAACACCTCCAGCTGGATATGACCAGTATGTAGTTTATACTGATGAAGACGGTGATTTTAGATCTGGTTCAACTACTTATCAAGTAGAATATTCTTCTGTTTTTGGATTCCATGTGACTGACGAGGTGATTATCAATGATGGAACATTCTTTACCATTGGCGTAGGACAACCTGTTATTCAGTATACCCTCACTGAAGATAGTGGTGATGAAAATTTGACGAACCCTTCAGTACAAGTAGCACTTAATTTCACTTTGGGAGAAGATGCCACAGTCAATTATGCAGCTACTGGTGGAACAGCAAGTGGTAGTAATGTTGATTATCTTCTGGCAAGCGGTACCCTTACAATAGCGGAAGGACAAACTTCAGCCAATATCAGTCTAGGTATAATAGACGATAATGAAATGGAGAATGATGAAACGATAGAGATTACGTTGACTACACCCTCTGATAATGTTGCATTAGGAAGCAATACTGTATTTACTTATACAATTCATGATGATGACAATCCTGAAGGTAGAACTGTTGAGTTTGCTAGTGCTGGACCTGGAGCTGGTGATGAGGCTACTCCAAGTGTAACATCTGTCGATATCAATATTAACACACCAGATGATGACGTAGCAACTACCGTTGATTTACAAGTGATTAGTAGTGGAGCTAATGCAGCAGACGAAACAGATGATTTCGTATTAAGTTCATCCACGATCACTTTCCCTGCTGACAATGCGACAACATCACAGTCATTTAACATTACGGTAGTAGATGATGCCATCTTTGAAGGAACAGAACAAGTTACCATTCGATTGACAAATCCAGTTAATGCCAATTTGGGTACCATTACTGAGTATACACTTGATATTACAGATAATGATACAGAACCTGTTGCTGATTTTGTACTGGCATCATCTTTCGTCAATGAGTCAGCAGGGACTGCTTCTATGGAAGTTACGCTAGATGCGAGTTCGGTGAATGATGTCACTGTAAACTACACAGTGACTTCTACTGCTACTTCTGGAACGGATTATACCTTGGATAATGGTTCTGTCTTAATTCTTGCAGGTGATATCAGTGAAAATATTCAAGCAGTAATTGTGAATGATTTAATTGCTGAAGCGGCTGAAAGTGTGACGGTTACATTGACTACTGCAAATAATGCAACTGTTAGTGGAACCACTGTTCACGTTTTAACCATCTTGGATAATGACCAAGCGGGTAGCACTGGTCCTGGCGGTGTTGGAGATGCTACAACTAACATACTCTGGTTGAGAGGGGATGACTTTGCCCCAGGCACATGGTCTGATATATCTGGAAATAACAATGACTTCACAGGAGCAGGCCCAGTAGCTGGTGGTACCGGTATTAATAGCCAAAGCACTGTGGAATTTGATGGAAGTCAATCCATGACAATTGCATCAGGAATAAGTGATGTAGTAAGTGATTATGATGTCTTTTTTGTTATTGATGCTGATATTATAACTGATCAAGCTCTCTTCAATGATGCTGATGGAATTTTATTTGGGGCTGAAAATTCAAATGGTGCTTTCCAAGACGCTGATGCAACATGGAAAGGAGATGAAATTGCAACTGGCGCAGGAACTCCATCGATTATCCAATATAATCTTGAGAGTGGTTCAGGATTAGCTGCCATTTCATTGAATGGAACAGAGGATACTCCAGGAGTACCATTTGATTACACAGCCACTTCTATGGGAGGTACCAGTACTTTAGGATCGCTATCTGGTGGTGGATCTGGATTTGATGGAGAAATGGGCGAGATGCTTGTTTTCAATAGCCCATTGAATGATGCTCAAACTGTCATAGTTAATAACTATCTATCTACACGATATAACATTGCAATAGCAAGTGACCTATTTGCTTTTGATGATGGAACGGCTTCAAATGATTACTTCAATAACTTGATTGGAATTGGTCAGCAGGACGCAACTAATTTACATGTATCTGCAACCTCTGAGGACTTCTTGGTCATTTCCAATCCAAATGACTTGGAAGATGGAGAGTATCTTTTGATGGCAAATAATGGAGCTGATATGAGTGCTTGGACTTTCACAGGTGCTCCTGCTAATATGAGTACTCAAAGATTAGCTAGAGAATGGAGAGTGGATAAAACGGGGGATTTAGGCACTATTTCATTCCAAATCGACACAACAAGCTTACCAACTCCACCATCTGGAGGGTTGACATGGGCGCTCATCGTAACGTCTGATGGTGATTTTACAGATATTGACACTACCTATCCATTGACAACTGTGTCTGGAGATATCGTTGGTATTGATGGATTAAATTTCGCAGATGGAGATTACTTCACATTAGCGTTGGTGGAATATCAGTCGACTGGTGTTAGCTCTGATTTTAGTAATCCGCTAGCATGGACTACTGGCGTAGTACCTACCTCAGGCACTAATGTTAGTATTGTAGATGGCCACAGTCTCTTCTTAACTGCTGATGTTGAGGTTGGATCAATGACATTAGTGGGAACTGGGTCACTAAATCTCGCTGGATTTACTTTAGACTTTTCTGGAGATTGTATTATCCTAAATGGAACAGGATCTGTGGATGTGAGTACTCCTGGATCAACTATAGGATATGTTAACCCTAATGTAACCGAGCAATGTGTGACAGGTATGATTTACAATAATCTATATACAAATGGTCCTTCTGGCTCTATTAAATACATGACAGGTAATATTACGATTCAAGGAGATTTGAACCTTCAGAGTACTGGAGGAACGAGTGCAATATTCGATTCTAGAGATTTTGGTACCACGGATGATTATGATATTGAAATAGAAGGTGATTGGATAAGTGAAATCACTTTTGAATCTAGAACTGGAACTGTAACATTTGATGGTGTATTGGGTCAAACAATTGATACAGATGGAGGCGAAACATTCAATAATTTTGTGATCAATAAAATAGGAACTGCAACAAGAGCTGATAGTACGATCACTCTTGGTGATGGAATATCAACAAATGGGTTTTTGACATTAACTTCAGGGTTCATTGATTTGGATGGCTTTGATGTTACCATAAATGACGGCTCCTCATTTGTTGGAGGAAGTGAGGATTCTTATTTAATTGTTGATGGAGTAGGTGTTTTACGACATGCAATTACAGCATTGAGTACAAATTATACATTCCCTATTGGCGATAGCGACGAATACGCTCCATTTACTTTTACTTTGAATTCAGGAACATTAAGTAATTCAAATGTGACGATCAATATGAGAGATGCGAAGCATACAAACATTGTTGAGTCAAATTTCATAACAAGGTATTGGTCATTAAATAATGAAAACATTACAGGAACACTGAATTATGGTGTGTCATACATCTACACAGACGTTGATGTTGTAGGAAGCGAGGGACAATTACTTGCAAGAAAATTTTCTGGAGCTGGTAATGACATTGGAGGTACAGTTACAGCAGGAACAAATACACTAGCCAATACTGGTTATAATTCGTTCTCAGATTTCACGGCAGAATCTGAGCCTATTCCATTACCTGTATCGTTGATTTCATTTGAAGGCGACCATATGGAAAGTGGAGTCCTTTTAAAATGGATAACCGGAAGTGAGATAAATAACTCACATTTTGAGTTATCCCATTCCTTGAATGGAAAGGACTTTAATGTCATTGGACTCATCAATGGAAATGGAAATACAAATTCAATAACAGAGTATTCTTTCTTTGACAAAAAAGCATCTAGGGGAGTAAACTACTATAAATTAGTTCAATATGATTTTGACAACTCAGAGGAACTACTGGGTATTATTTTGGTGAGTAATCAGAAAGCATATGAAATGTCTGCTATGGTATATCCAAATCCTACAAGTGAAGACAATTTCAATGTTCGTATTATATCTGTTGATAATCTGACTCCAATTAGAATTCAAATAATTGATTTGAGAGGTGAAGTTTATTTTGATAATGTCCTTGATGGAGCTACTAACTATGATCGTAAAATCGTGCCAGAAAGAAGTATGTCTGAGGGGTTATATTTTATGATTGTAGAACAAGGAAATGTGGTTAGAAAGAGCAAGGTTATTATTCGATAAAACGTATTTGATTAGACTTGAGTTGAAAGAGTCAAATTTTTAATAATTAAAGGTCCAATCCATTTTTGCATGGGTTGGACTTTTTCTTTATTTGGCTTTTTTGAGTCATTTTGAACAGATTTAAACTTTATGTTTAGTTATTTGATCGAATTGTGATGCCGACTCGATTTTTGGCAAGTACATTTGTATGTTCTGAGAAGTTTATTAACAGAAGTTTATTGACATTTATTAATTACTTAAGATGCCTTCTTCAAGCACGATATCTAAAAGCATAGTTTATTTACTATGTTTATTTAGTCTCTCTGCATTCTCACAATCAGGACCAGGTGGGCTTGGAACGACAGATGGTACTTCCAATCTTGTACTCTGGTTACGAGCCGATATGGGTGTGGAAGAAGCTGCTGCAGATCCTGCCGAAGATACCGATCCTATCTCAGCGTGGTTAGATCAGTCTGGCTATGGGTATGATGCCACTGTTGGAGGTGGCTCTCCATTCTTTGATAGTTCTCATCCAAATTTCAATAATCAGCCAGTCATAACTTTTGTTGACGGTAATACAGATTTTCTTTTCATTGAAGACGATGCAGACGAAGCTCCACAATTAGACAACACCGCTGGTTTGTCCATTTTTTATGTGTTTAATCCAGATAACTCAACAGGAGTAAGGGCACATCTAAGTAAAAGAGATGGTAACGGGAGTGCTCAATCCTATGTTTTTTATGAAAATGGTAGTCAAAATAGCAGAGTAAATGGTAATAATGACGCTGGTCAAAATATAACTGGAGGTACTACTTACATCAATGCTTTAACCTATCAAAGTGGAAATTTTGATCACTTTCTGAATCAGGTTAGTGGTGGAGGGGTGACAGGAGGAACAGCATCTATTCCTAATAATAATTCTGATCTTCATATTGGAGAGTTTCAACCAGGCGATGGAAGAACTTTTGATGGAGATTTTGCTGAAATTATCATTTTTAGAGAATATTTAACAAATGCGCAAAGAATAGTAGTTGAAACATATTTAGGATCCAAGTATGGGATGACTCTTACCTCAGACTTTTGGGATGAAACCACTTATACTACTTACAATAATGAAATTGCAGGAATAGGGCAGCATACGGACGGAACAATAGCAAATAGTGCTACTTCAGCTATTTTATCAATTTCAGGTGGAGATGCACGGGTAAGCGGCGATTGGCTATTCTGGGGTCATGATAATGGTGATATTGCTACATATACTACATCTGAAGTTGTTACTGGGAGTACACAGCAACGTCTTGCAAGAGAATGGGTAATCAATGAAACCAATGATTTAGGTAATGTTACCGTAAGTTTTGCTGTTTCTGATGTTCCTTCCACAGGAGTACCAGCACCAGAATTTTACTTACTTGTAGACTCAGATGGTGATGCCAATTTTGATGACGCTACACCCAACTTAATGACATTAAATGGTAGTAATTATGAAGTGACGCTTGATTTATCAGAAGGGGATCATTTAGCTATCGCTTATGTTACACCAACTCCAGCTGGAGCCATTGGCACGCTTGCTTTTTGGTACAGCTCTGACAGTGGCCCCCAAAATAGTAGCAGTGCTGCGACAGATGGTGATTTAGTCGATGAATGGATTGATCTATCCTCTAATGGGTACAATGCAGCAACTGCTGGAAATGATCCAATTTATGATGTAGATAAAGACTTGAATTTTCATCCTGTAGTGACTTTTGACGGAGCAGACGATTATCTGACATTTGATCTGACAGACCTGGAAGGAGCAGACTATACCTTAATGGGAGTTGTCAGAAGATCAGCTGGTACAGCTAATCAATTCATTTTTGGTTCTGAAACTAATGCTGTAGATGCTTTTTACTTGGGTTACTCTTTGGATAATCAAATAGATGTGCAGAATAGTGATGCTGCTACTACGAATGCGGCAGTGAATGTTTTCGATTCACCTTTGGAAAGCCCGGCAATTTTTGCCTTAAACTACAACAGTACAAATCTTGATCTTGAAGAATTTAGAAATGGAGCAAGTAACTCAGGTAGTTTAGCCACAGGAGTAGATTATGCCGCTACTGGATATACTGGAAATCTTGGAAGGGCCTTAGCTGGAAATTACTTCGATGGGGATATAGTAGAGCTATTTGCTTTCTCGACCAATTTAAGTTCCAATGATTATAATGCAACTGTCTCAAATCTAGCCATCAAGTACGGAATTGATATTGGACAAGACTATGTGGATGATCAAGTGGCAACTTTATGGGATTTCTCTGATAACAGTACATACACCAATGATGTAACAGCTATTGGCTATGATGAGTCTTTTGGTCTAGATCAAAGAGTTTCTAAGAATGCAACGGATTCAATCGTACTTTCCACCTCAGCGGATTTCACCTCATTAAATAATGTAGGTTCACGAACGCAACTATCAGATGGGCAATTCGCTTTCATAAGTAATGATGATGATCCTTATAATCTTGATCAATCTTTTAATGGAATTGCAAACTCTCGTACTGACAGAACCTGGCGGTATAGAGAAGTAGGTACTCCAGGTAGTGTGATAATAGCATTCCCAACAAGTCTGCTATCCGTGACTCAAATGTTGGTGAGTACAGATCCAACTTTTGCTACAGGAGTATCAGTTGTTGGTCTGACTACTTTAGGAAGCTACACATACGGTCAGCATGATTTTACAGATGGTGATTATTTCACTTTTGCTTCTGATGCTTCTGAAATTTGGTATTCATACCTTTCTGGTGATTGGGATAATCCAGCTAATTGGACATTAGATGGAGCGATTTCTGCTGCTTATGTAAACCCAAGTAGTAAATACCCAACACCAGGAGATAGCGTCGTAATCAAATCAGGACGCACAATAACAGCCAATATCGATAATATTATTATTGATAAATTGGAAGTATTGGGAACACTTGATATTGGAGGAACTTCAGGACATGATTTTACTTACATTGAAGGTTCAGGAACTATTCGATTATCAGGCTCTGGTGGAGTTGACAATTATCCAATAGGAGTTGATACTTTATTTTACGATAATTCAGAAGGTGGTACTGTTGAGTACTATGGATCAGGTCTGACTTTTGATCAAACCAGACGATATAAAAACCTAACAATAAATCTTGATAATAATACAGATAGGATTACCATGACGGGTGATTCTATATATGTTTTTGGAAACTTAGATATTGAGCGCGGTTTCTTTCAATTCAATAATAATTCTGCAACCAACAATTTGGCTGTTGAAGTACACGGAAATTTATCTGTGAATACGAATGGTGGAATTGATGTTGGATCTGCAAATGCGAGACATGAACTAAATCTATATAGTGACTTTACCAATCAAGGAGACGTAGATTTTACTAATAGAACATCTCAAACCACGGGTTCTGAGGCGTCAAATGGTATTGTAGATGTAAACTTTATATCATCAGATAAGGATCAGGTTGTAGACCTTCAAAACACAACCGATTTCTATAGAATAGAAATTAATAAAGGAGTGGATGATACCTACATTGTTGAAATCAATGCAGATGATCCAAGCTTTTTCAACTTATATGGGTATGCTGCCCAAAGTACCAATTCAGCGCAAGGCACTACAAATGACAATGCTTGCGGACTAATTTATGGTACCCTGAAAGTAGGAAATAACGTGACTATTTCACCATTGAATGCGGGTGGTAACTATAGTATTTATGAAGGCTCACAAATTTGGGTAAATGGAGGAACAGTTGCTAAAACTTCAGGCACAGCAATTGTACCGTACGGAAAAATCAGAGTTTCCTCAGGGGTTCTAAACGCACCCATAAACAGTGGATTAACTACCAGAGACAATGGACAGTTAACAATTGAAGGTGGTACTGTGACCATGAACCAATTTAGAACTTCAATTGATGGAGTTTCAGCGCAGGGAGGTCTTATAATGACAGGTGGAATTTTAAATATAACCGGAGTTAATACTAGTACTAGCTATTATACTTTGAGTTTAACCTATCCAGGAAATGTGTTTAATATGACAGGAGGTACTATTAATATGTCTGGCTCCAATTCAAGAGGAGGTATTTATATTAATAGTGCAGATGAAAATATTAATGTAACTGGAGGTTTAATCAATTTAGATGTGACAAATGGTAATGATTTATCAATCACTTCACGAG
>CAYGTD010000035.1:0-18990 GCA_964352725.1 uncultured Roseivirgaceae bacterium | reverse complement strand
GGGCTATGCATATCATTAACAAAATATCTATGTCGGTATTTTTAGCTGCTATTATTTTTCTTATTGTGCGATCAATTATGAGGTCGTAATTTTACCTCATGAAAAAACTAATTCTTCTCCCTCTAATCGTTTTCGCAATTCAGGTATTTGCTCAGGATAGTGATCCAATAGTAACAGATCGTCCCACGCAATCTGCTGCTGCTTCTGTAATGCCAAAAGGAAAATTATTAATTGAGGCAGGATTCGTCGCAGAAAAAACAACCCCTAATATTACAAATACTACGTTTGGAAATTTTCACTTTCGGTACGGAATTGTTGATGGGATCGAGATTCGATTGACTCAGAATTTCGTTGGGATAAGGAACGATTTAACCGATTTTGAAGTAAATGGGTTGAGTCCTTTGACTTTAGGAGCCAAAATTCATTTATTTGATGAAGATGGTATGATTCCACAAGCCAGTGTGATTGGTCAAATGACTTTTAGAAATGGAGAAAGTGATTTTAGACCAGCCGGTAGAGGATTCCCAGAGGTGAGATTCAACTTTGCAAATTCATTGACTAAGGAATTTTCTTTGGGTTATAACATCGGGATGTCATTCGCTCAAGATGATATCAATCTATTTTATACGGTAGTGCTTGGCTATTCTTTTGCGGATAAATGGACTCTTTTTGTAGAACCTTATGGAGGTTTTGCCAATTCAAATGTTAATCAGTTTAATACTGGATTGATTTATTTATTTGAAAATAATATTCAATTTGATATTTCTACTGGCTTAGGTCTGTCTAATACAGCACCCGATTCTTTTATAGGTTTTGGTGCGGCTATCGGATTTTAATCCCTTTTCAAGCTCCAACTGATACCTAAATAGAATTCTCGACCATGAATGGGCGAGTAAGCGTAGGCTGTATCAAAACTATCACTAAAGCCAATGTTGGAGTTGGGATCATTGGTGCCAACTAAAGGTGACCAAGGTTGTACGTAATCAAAGATGTTTTGAACGCCCCCATAAATTGACCAGCCCCTTTTTAAAGTCTTTGCTATTTGTAGATTATGTATAGCGAAAGGGGTTGAAGAAGTTGGTCGTGCATTGGGCAATGGATCACCGTTTTCATCCAAATCATAGACTTCTGGTAAAGCCATATTGCCCGTTACTCTTGCAGTATACCCAAAAGTGGTTTTCCATTTTTTGTGATTGTAGTTGGCCGTTAGTATCCCTGTCCATTTAGGAGCAAACTCAATGTCTCTCACCTCGCCATTTTCTTTTTCAGTTACATCTTGCAAATTAATTCCTAGATTGAATGCAAGAGGAAAAGTAAACTCCTGCTGTATGTTAAATCCAATGCCTTTACTGACTGCATAACCGTTTGAATTAGCATATCTGATTTGACCTTCCGTTTCGTAATCTGGGGTAATTTTATTGGTAAAGTAGGTATAGAATACATCCACATCGAGCATTCCTTGACTAGCACCAATGGTAAATATGTGATTTAAATTCAAGGATAGATTATATGATTCTTCAGGTTGTAACTCTTCTTCGATGATTACTACTCTTTGACCCGTAACAAACGCATGATCTTCTGTGAAAAGATTAACAATTCTAAAGCCCGTTCCAAAGTTGGATCTCAGAGTGGTCCATTGGCCTGGCTTGTATTTTAGATTTAACCTTGGGGCCAAAATAAGTCCATGATCTTGATAGTGATCAAGTCTCATTCCACTCAATGCAGTAAATCGATTTGATATTTCCCACTCATCTTGGATAAATACTCCAGGGATAAATTGTTGATCTGGTTCACTAATGCCATTATTTTCAGTAGCAATCGTATTGTCATCATAAGTTTGGTAGCGAAGTGTCAGCCCATTGGTTAATGAATGCTTATTAAATGCTTTTGCCCAAATGAAATTACTAAATAATATGTTTTGAGAAGCTTTATAATAATCACTTCCATAATAACTATCCTGGTCATGAATGCTAGCGGAGAAGTCAAGTCGCGTATTTTCTAAAACAGAAAACTCATAAGTTCCGAAGACTTCCAATCGATTGGTATAAATACTCTCACCGTACACTTCCTCACTACCACGCAGTTGTTGATAATTTCTGTTTGTTAAGTATTCTTCCACGCCATTTCTACGATCTTCGTAATAATACTTTCCAGAAATAGAGAATCGTTTTCCAGAAGGTCTATATACGTTCCATTTCGTAAATAAGGAGATTCTATCAAGGTTGATATTGTCTCCAAAACCGTCATCATTCTGATCATCAAAATCATTGATGTAAGCGTAGTTTAGTCCAATGAAGCCTGAGCTTTTTCCAATAATTGGTGCGTAGGAGAAATTACCAAAAGACTCCAAATGAGAAGTGCCCATTATGTCTGCTGAAAAGAGCGGTTGCTTCGATGGATCCTTTGTGATGATATTAATAACGCCAGCTACAGCTTCCGATCCATATAAAGTGGAACTAGGTCCTTTGATTACCTCAAACCGATCAATGATCATGCTTGGGATTCCATTTAACCCATAAACCGAAGCAAGATTTCCGTAAATGGGTGAACCATCCATGAGAATGGCTGTATATGGACCAGGTAGACCATTAATGGAAATGCTATTGGTAAAGCAAACCCCACACGCTACTACTTCTTGCACGCCATTTACAAGTGAAATCCCTTCTATAACACTGGTAGACGCAGAAGGGATATAGGTGTTTAAATGTTTTGAAGTGATTACTTCTACTTTCACAGGGGAGGCTGAAACAAAGGTCGGCTGCATGGTTCCAGTTACAACGACCTCATCCATTGAGAGCGTACTTTCTTCAAGCTCTATTTCAATTCTTTCATTGTTTGGTACAGTGATTTCTTTCTTTATGACCTTGAAACCAACTGATCTTATCTCAACTATGTATTTGCCCTTTGGAGTATTTTCAAAAATAAAATCTCCTTTTACATCCGTAATAGTTCCAAATTCAGTATCCAACAATTGAACGGTTGCGCCTGGAAAACCTTCTCCATTACTCCTAACACTTCCAACTATAGTGAATTGTCCATAAGTAGATAGTTGAATTAGAGATAATGCAACAAATAGGAATATTGTTTTTCTATAGATATTCTTTTTTATTTCCATTATGATTAAGCAAAACTATAAATTAGTTTAAGCAAAACAAAAATTTAGATTAGTCTAAAAATTGAAATCTAATCTATTTTGGAATAAATTGATTGGATGAACATTGAAGAATTTAGAGACTATTGCCTTTCAAAGCCTAGAACTACTGAACATACTCCATTTGGACCTGATACTTTGGTTTTTAAGGTAATGAATAAGATGTTTGCTTTGACGGGGTTAGATAATTTCGAGTTTATCAACTTGAAATGTGATCCAGAAAGAGCTTTAGAGCTTCGATCCGAAAATGAATTTATCAAGCCTGGCTATCATATGAATAAGCAACATTGGAATTCAGTTTATATAGAGGTAGGAGATAAATTGATCAAAGAATTGACTAATCATTCTTACGATTTGATCGTTGATTCCTTACCTAAAAAATTGAAAGAAGATTTAAAAAATTTGTAATTAGAGCATAAAGAAAAGTAGAAGATTTTTCATTTTATTCTCCTTGAGAATGATAAAAATCCATGCTTAAATTTATTACCTATGGTTCACCTACAATTTCCAATTTATCTAAATATTAAGGGCTAATCAACTTGACAAAAATCAACTCTAGGATTGTCAAAAGTCATCCGATTTCGTTTTTGTGTTTCATAGATTTACTTATTGCTCATAGTAAATCAACGTATTATGAAAACTTCAAATCTTTCAAAATTCCCCGTAAAATTGTCCCATTTTGTGATTGATGATTTAGTTGAAGCCAATCATACGTTAGTAGCAAAGAATAAATCAATTGCAATACATGAGGAACTCATTCAAATGAAGAAGGATAGAGATGAAAAAAATAAAGTTTTGAAACCATTATTTTTCAATATTGGAATGGCTATTAGTTTGCTAGTAGTCATAGTTGCTATTAATTGGAAATCCTACAATGAGGTTGGTTTAGTTGATTTAGGACAGATTCAAGCGGATATGGATGAAATAATTGATATTCCAATCAGTAAGCAACCACCACCTCCTCCTCCGAAGCAAGAATTATTTAAAATTGAAGAGGTCAACAACAAAGAAATAGTAGAGGAGCTGCAAATAGTTCTTGATGTAGAGGTGACGGAGGAGACTGCCCTGGAAGAAATAGAAATTATGGAACCTATAGAGGAAGAGGATGTTGTAGATGAGATATTTGTTATTGTAGAACAGGAACCGTTACCAGAAGGTGGTATTGATGCATTTTATGAGTATGTAGGTAAAAACCTAAAGTATCCAGCTACTGCTATGCGTTTAGGTATATCAGGGATAGTCTTCGTGCAATTTGTCATTGAGAAAGACGGTAGTCTTACTCAAGTTGAGGTGGTAAAAGGAATAGGGGCTGGTTGCGATGAAGAGACCATCAGAGTAATCGAAAGTGCACCAGATTGGAACCCAGGTAAACAAAGAGGTGTAGCAGTAAGAGTAAAAAAAATAATGCCGATTAGATTTGTGATTAGGTAAATCTGTTTTTTAGATTTATATAAATAAGATATTCTCCTCATTACCTGACAAATTGAAATAAGAATTAAACTAATAATGGAGTTTGAGGTAAAACATGCAGAAACAGAATCAAAGGGATCATATTTTATTTTAGCTGGTGATGATAAGATAGCTGAAATGACTTATTCCAAAGCTGGAACAGATCGAATCATCATTGATCATACTGAAGTGAATGAAGGATATAAAGGAAAAGGATTAGGCGAATTGATGGTACGAAAATCTGTTGATGATGCTAGGGTTAACGAAATAAGTATAGTTCCATTATGTCCATTTGCAAGATCAATATTTAATAAAAAAGAAGATTTAAAAGATGTGCTTTAAGCATGAGTAGAGTCATTTTTTTGAACTAACTTTTAGTTAAATATTAATTCATGGTTCACTCTATTAATTCTCCTATTCTTGCCAGTAACCCAAGACTTTATTCATTCTTTCCATTGTTTTACATGGCTTGGGCAGATGCGGTTCTTTTACCATCAGAAATTTTAGCTATTGATTCGTACATAAAGAGGCAAAATTGGCTTTCTCAAGAAGAAAATGATTTCCTCAGATCATTTCTAGATCCCAAAAATCCACCATCACCTTATGAGCTTAAGAACTGGAAGCAGAAGATTAATGAGACTTCCTTAAAAAAGGATGATAAGCTTGCTCAAATTGGTGAGAAACTATCAGCACTTAAAGGTTCTGATTTAGATGAAAAATTGAAAAGTTCATTAAAAGAAATTGAAGCAATGCTTGGCATTGTATCAGATGAATCAACTTTTCATTTCCGAGCCAAAGAGCCAGAAACAATTACGGAACAGCTTGAAAGCAAGAGTTCTTTTAGCATTCCGAAAATGACTGAGATTTTGGATGGTGACAATAAAGAGATCATTGATAAAGTAAAAACGGTACTATCAGATCCTCAGTTCAAATACATTGATACGGATAACCTTTTAGAATATCGTGAGCAGGTCTTGATATGGTGCAAATTGCTCGCCGATCAAGGATATGGTTCTATGGCATTTCCGAAAGAGTATGGAGGCCAAGGGGATATGAAAAAGTATTTCGCTATCATGGAGACGCTTTCATATCATGATTTGAGTACCGTTATCAAGTTTGGCGTTCAGTTTGGTTTGTGGGGGATGAGCGTTTTCTTCCTAGGAACAGAAAAGCATCATCATAAATACATAAAGGACATTGGTTCGTTAAAGTTGCCAGGTTGCTTTGCCATGACCGAAACTGGTCATGGGTCTAATGTCAAAGGAGTAGAAACTACTGCTACCTATCAGCACTCTTCTAAAACTTTCATTATTCACACACCGAATGTGAGTGCCGGTAAAGAATACATTGGTAATGCTGCTTTGCATGGTCATATGGCTACTGTTTTCGCAAAACTGATTATTAATGAGGTGGACTATGGAGTTAATGCATTTGTTGTTCCGCTTAGATCTTTAGAAGGCAAAGTATTGAACGGAGTAACTATTGAAGATTGTGGGCGAAAGATGGGATTAAATGGAGTGGACAATGGAAAAATTTGGTTTGATCAAGTAGAGATTCCCTACGAAAATATGCTAGATAGGTATGCTAGTGTAGATGAATTTGGCCAGTTTCAAAGTCCAATCACTAGCGATAATAGAAGGTTTTTTACCATGCTGGGAACACTCGTTGGTGGAAGAATTGGTATCCCAAGATCTGGGTTGAGTGCGACTAAATCAGGTTTGACTATTGCTATCAAACATGGAAACAAACGAAGACAATTTGGCCCAGAAAATGGTAGCGAAGTTCCAATTCTTAATTACAGAACCCACCAAAGAAGGCTAATGCCACTATTAGCCAACACATATGCTTCTCATTTTGCTTTGCAATATGTTACCGAACGATTCCTGAAAAGAAAGGAAGAAGAGATGCAAGAAATAGAAGCAATGGCAGCAGGGCTTAAAGCATGGTCTACATGGAATACGACGAATACGCTGCAAGAATGCAGAGAAGCCTGTGGAGGAAAAGGCTATTTGTCTGAGAATAGAATTGATCGATTAAAAAATGATACTGACGTATACACCACTTTTGAAGGGGATAATACGGTGTTGATGCAATTGGTTGCAAAGGGAAGACTATCAGAATTTAAGAAGGAGTTTAGTGATATCAATTTTTTCGGTATGCTCAATTATGTGACTGAGAAAGCTAAAGTGGGACTTACTGAAATGAATCCATTGACTACAAGAAACACAGATGAATCTCATTTATTGGATTCAGAATTCCATTTAGCAGCTTTTAGATACCGAGAAAAAGACATTCTCACCTCAGCGGCGAAGCGTTTTAAAAAACATTTAGATGCTGGAATGGACTCGTTTGATGCATTTAATCAAACTCAGTATCATATGGTAAATGTGGGACATGCATACGTAGAACGATTGATTTTGGAACAGTTTCTTGAAGGAATAAATAGAGTAGAGGATCAACAATGTAAAGACACATTGACCAAGCTTGCTCAACTATTTGCTTTATCACAAATTGAGAAAAACAAAGGATGGTATTTAGAGCACGACTACATGACAGGTACTAAAACAAAGGCCATCCGCAAAATCATCAACCAACTTTGCTGGGAAGTACGTCAAGATGCTGTGGCATTAGTAAATGCTTTTAATATTCCAGATAGTTGCCTGAGTGCTCCTATTGCAGTCAATTGATTATCTTGCGCAAAAACCTTAACCATGCGATTTGTAATTTTTTTAACCTTTCTTTCTTTCCTTTCATGTGCACCACAAAGATCAGAAACCATGAATGACCAAAAAGCCATTTCCTATTTAGCGCTTGGCGATTCATATACGATTGGAGAGGCCGTGACTCGAAAAAATCGTTGGCCTGAGCAGTTGGTAAAACGATTGAGAAAAGACACCATTAAGATTGAAGATCCGATTATTATAGCTACCACAGGATGGACAACTGATGAATTGAAGAAAGGAATACTTCAAGCAGACCTTAAAGATAAATACGATTTCGTGACACTGCTTATTGGAGTAAACAATCAGTATAGAGGTTATCCAATTAGTCAATACGAAGTTGAGTTCAAGGAGTTGCTCGAAATGGCCGTTGAATTTGCAAAGGGTAATCCAAACAATGTCTTAGTTGTCTCTATACCAGATTATGGAGTTACGCCATTTGCTCAAGAACGAGGGCTCAGTGAAGAAAAAATCATGAAGGAGCTAGACAAGTATAATGCTATCGCAGAGAAAATTTCGACATTGAGAGATGTGAAGTTTTTCAACATTACAGAGCATTCAAGAAAGGCAAAAAAAGATCCTGATTTGGTAGCTTCTGATGGCTTGCATCCATCTGGTAAAATGTATGAATATTGGGTAGATACAATCTATCCTCATGTATTTGACAACCTTTCGTCCAGATAAATCTACTAAAAGTTCAATTTAATCGTTAATTTTCTCAGTACCATAAAAACCCTCTATTTTTAGGGGTCGAATCACCCAAAAAGTCTCTATCTCTTATGCAGAGAGTTGTCGTTGTTATGTGTTTGTTCGCACTCTACTCGTGCCAAGATAGAGTGATATGTCCTGCATATCAGAGCACATATATTCTGCACGATTCCACTCGCTATGCCTACTTCTCCTATGCATGGCAACTAGATGAGGAAACCAGAGCGCAA
This sequence comes from uncultured Roseivirgaceae bacterium, assembly GCA_964352725.1. Classification (GTDB taxonomy): domain Bacteria; phylum Bacteroidota; class Bacteroidia; order Cytophagales; family Cyclobacteriaceae; genus Ekhidna. The sequence continues at coordinate 10,732 of CAYGTD010000035.1, read as the reverse complement.
TTCTTTGCTAAGAATGCGACGAAAGAAAATTCGAATGATACACTTCAAGTGGCGATGGTTTCTCAACCTAAGACAGATTACTATGCCTATGCAGGTGAAAAAGTAGTACCATGGCGTGTTCCAAACCGAACAAAATATGGGATTCAGAAAAAAGTGCCCTATCCAGTAAAGAACTATAGATTAAGAACGGCACCAATGGAGAATGTGCTAGCTCCTGAGCCAGTTTCTAATGATTTTGTAGCAAGTGACTTCACAGATTCTCTTCCTCTAGATTCTACGGCACTAGCGCTTGACTCATTGGAGACAAAGCCAGTTGCAGTTAAGGAAGAAACCAAATATCGATATAAATACGATCCAAAGGATAATTTCAACGTAGAGCAAGAATATTACAATAAATATTTTGGAGAAAAATTCATTGATAAACGAGATCAGCCTCAGAATACTACTAAAGGAATTGATACAGAAGCAATCCCTGATTCTCTACAAATCAAAGAGCCATTCTTCAAAAGACTTTTCAAGAAGAAAGATAAATCTACACCTATAGAAGATGTAGAACCGACTGAAGAAAATCAACCAGAAGAAACCCCTCCTTTAGAGGAAGAAGGAGAGGGAGGATAAAGGCTGCCATTACTTATTCTCATCATTTTTTTCCAATACCCCAATTTCCCTATTGAGCCAGTTAGCTTAAACTGTATTTAAGTTTGGACTTGTGATTTTTAAGAAGCAAGATTTAACATGCGATTATAGATTTTAATTATTTATTAAGCTAAAAATTTTAGTATTTAAAAATAATTACTAAATTTAACATCAAATTAAGCATGATGGCTCTAGCGCAAGACTTAATATTAGATGATTATTACAAGCTCCGAATTTCTTCGAAGAAATTAAATTCTGGACGATATCAGGTAAAGTTTTTCGCGACCATTCGGGAAGAAAAAGACCTATATGGATATGTGCTAGTCAATGCAGATGAAACCTTAAAGACGGTGATCAAAAAGATAAAAAACCGTTTAAAAACCATCGATTATACCTCAGAGCATAATCATTTTCACTTATATAATATTGGTCATCAGAGCCAAGACGAACTAAACTTTATGATTTTTCAATAATGACATTGATACCAAATAACATAAAATTTCTAAGAAAGAAGTTTGGCTATACGCAAGAGACATTTGCACAGGCTTTGGATATAAACAGACCATCAGTTGGTGCTTACGAGGAAGGTAGGGCAGACCCAAGACTGACTACTTTGTCTCGCATGGCAGAGTTATTCAAAGTATCAGTTGATGAATTGATTAGTGAAGATTTGACTAAAGAAAATCGTGTGCCAAAACAGCAAGTGAAAGTACTCGCAGTTACGGTAGACAATGCAGATGAGGAATACATTGAGCTGGTTCCCTGCAAGGCTGCAGCTGGATACACCAATGGATATGCAGATCCTGAATTTTTAACAGACCTTCCTAGATTTCACCTTCCAGTTTTGCCAAAAGGGGGAACTTATAGAGCCTTTGAAATTTCGGGCGACTCTATGTTGCCAATTGTTTCAGGTAGTATTGTTGTAGGAAAATATATAGAGCAACTCAGTCATATTTCGAATGGGAAGACCTACATCTTGGTAACAAAATCAGAGGGAGTGGTTTATAAGCGAGTATTCAATTATTTAGAAGAGAAAGGCAAATTCTATCTAGTTTCTGATAATAAATCATACAGTGCCTATGAGATTGATCCTGAAGAAATTACTGAAGTTTGGGAATCCAGAGCATATATCAGTGTCGAATTCCCTGACCCTAACTCTTCTAGTGAACTATCTATTGATCAATTAGCAAGCATGATAGGTAATCTAAGAAACGATGTTGAAAACTTGAAGAGGTCTTAAGAGTTGATTTTAATCAATTTAATATCTTAGTTTTTAGGAAAAATATGAGTTCATAAACGTTTTGACGATTCTCAATAGTCAAGAATAATGAGTCCCGAATTTTTCGGGTTACCTTTGATTCTTTCAAATGAAGAATCTGTTTTTTCCACTTTTTGCAATGATACTCTTTGCCTGTTCTGGCCCAAGAACAGATGAAATTTTGGTGCCGAAATTAGAAGCCAATTTCTACACTAAGGCATTGGGAAGAATCAATAGTGAACTAAAATCCGATCCTGATAATCAAAAGCTTATTGATCAAAAGCTATACTATTGCGAACGTTTGGATTGGCCTGTTGATTGTATTTCTGCCCTTGACACATACAAGAGTCAGAACGGGATGACGAACCAATTGGTAGAACAGTATGTGGCTTATTATGATCGCCATGATAGATATCAGTTATTGATAGATATTATTGAGAAATGGAGTCAGGAATATGATTTAAAGAAAAAATTTCATCAGCCGCTTATAGAAGCATTGGTCAAGTCAGGTGCAAAAGATCGCGCAATCACTGAACTAAGGAGCTTCATGATTGATAAGAATGCGCTTCAGGACTTTGTGTATGCTAGCGAACAGTTCTTACTCATAAGAGATACACTGATGTCTGCTTATTATTTGGGGAAAGTTTTTCAAGAAGACCCTACAAATGAATGGATGAGCGAATATGGTCAATTGTTAATTGCTCTAAATTATGAAGAACAAGGTTTTCAAGTTCTTGAAGTTTTAGCTCAGTCCGAATCTTCTGACAGGGAATTCGATCTAATGCTTTCAAGACTTTATGCAGCGCATTTTCAATATAAAAAAGCTAGAAATTTGATCAAACCTTACATAGCAGAAGATACATTGTCTTACCTAATGGCTGATTTGTTTTTAAAAGATCAAAAATGGGATTCTGCAATAGTGGTAATCAATAAAGTGATAGCTGAGGATTCATTGAATACGAAAGCATTATGGAAGAAAGCAAGAATGTATGAGAATCGGGGATGGTTAGCTACATCACTGACTCATTTTAATTCTATTGTTAAAATCCACCCAGAAGACACAATTACGATAAATAGAATCGGGCTTATCCAACGAAAAATTGCATATTTGCAGCGCAAAAAATTTGAAGAAAGTAAGATTCAGATTAAAGAAATAGAACCAATAAAAATCAATCGATAAATGAGTGATCAAATCACCATTACTTTACCAGACGGCTCAAAAAGAGATTACAATAAAGGATCTAATGCCTTAGATGTGGCTATGACCATTAGCGAAGGACTAGCTCGGAATGTGTTGGCAGCTAAGGTGAATGGCGCAGTGCAAGATGCAGTTTTGCCTATTAATGAAGATGCTAGTTTACAACTTTTAACTTGGAATGATGATGAAGGCAAATCAACGATGTGGCATTCTTCTGCACACATTATGGCAGAAGCACTTGAGTCACTTTATCCAGGGGTGAAATTAGGCATTGGTCCACCCATTGAAAATGGCTTTTATTACGATGTTGATTTTGGTGAAATTGAGTTTGATGCTGATAATCTGAAAGCTATCGAAGACAAGATGCTTGAGTTAGCAAAACAAAAAAACACATTCGATCGAACTGAGGTATCTAAAGCAGACGCTCTCAAATATTTCACTGAAAAGGATGATGAGTATAAAATTGAGCTAATCAATGATCTGGAGGATGGCACAATTACATTTTACAAGCAAGGAAATTTCACTGATTTATGTAGAGGACCACACATCCCGAATACTGGTTTTGTAAAAGCAGCAAAAATATTAAGTGTTGCTGGTGCATATTGGAGAGGTGCAGAGAAACGAAAGCAATTGACTCGTTTGTACGGAATTACTTTTCCAAAGCAAAAGGAACTGAAGGAACATTTGGAATTGCTGGAACAAGCTAAACTTCGTGATCATAGAAAAATTGGTAAGGAACTTGATTTATTTACCTTCTCAGAAAAGGTAGGTAAGGGACTTCCACTATGGCTTCCAAAAGGAGCCGTTCTACGTGAGCGTTTAGAGAACTTCATGAGAAGAGCTCAGCTTAGGTCTGGATACGACCAAGTGGTGTCACCACATATTGGAAGTAAAGAGCTATACGTCACTTCAGGTCACTATGCCAAGTATGGGGAGGATTCGTTTCAGCCGATTAAGACTCCATCTGAGGATGAAGAATTTCTCTTAAAACCGATGAATTGTCCTCACCACTGTGAGATTTATAAATCAAAGCCTCGTTCATACAAAGATCTACCCATTAGATATGCAGAGTTTGGTACCGTATATCGATACGAGCAAAGCGGCGAGTTACACGGGTTGACAAGAGTACGTGGATTTACTCAAGATGATGCTCATATTTTTTGTACCCAAGATCAGGTAAAAGAAGAGTTTGCAAAGGTGATTGACCTAGTGCTTTATGTCTTTGGTGCGTTAGGTTTTGGAGACTTTACAGCGCAAGTATCGCTGCGAGATCCTGAGAAACCTGAAAAGTATATAGGAAATGAAGCTGACTGGGATATAGCCGAAAGAGGAATACAAGAGGTTGCAAAAGAAAAAGGATTAACTACAGTAGTAGAACTTGGAGAGGCTGCATTTTATGGACCTAAACTAGACTTTATGGTTAAAGATGCCATAGGTAGAAAATGGCAACTTGGGACAATACAAGTAGATTATACCTTACCACAGCGTTTCGAATTAGAATATGTGGGAAGTGATAATAAAAAACATAGACCCGTTATGATTCACAGAGCTCCTTTTGGTTCGATGGAGCGATTTATTGCAATTCTTATTGAAAATTGTGCGGGTGAATTTCCACTGTGGTTAGCACCAGAGCAATTTGCTATTTTACCTATTTCTGAAAAATATCATGAGTATGCCAAAGAAGTATATACTAATTTGATAGAAAATGATATTCGAGGATTTATAGATGAGCGTGATGAAAAAATAGGAAAGAAGATTCGTGATGCAGAAGTTAAAAAGATACCTTACATGCTTATTGTAGGCGAAAAGGAGTCTTCTTCAAATGAGATTTCTGTTCGACAACACGGTGAAGGTGATATCGGAAGTATGAAAAATGATGATTTTATTTCATTTTTCAAGAAGAAAGTATCAGAACTAATCAAATGAGTTTTTGATAACTATAAATAATCACGATATTTGCGCTTTGTTTTTAAGATGTTCAATTAAAATAATCAATTACAATCGCTAAAATTAGAAGAAGAGGTCCCTCTAGAATTCGTAGAGAAGAACCTTATAAAGTAAACGATAAAATCACCGCCTACAAGGTACGTGTGGTAGGCGAAAACGTAAAAGTAGATGTGTACCCGACTAATCAGGCGATCAAAATAGCTGAAGAACAAGGTCTTGATTTGGTAGAGATTTCTCCTAACGCAGATCCTCCAGTATGTAAGGTGATTGATTATTCTAAGTTCAAGTATGAGCAGAAGAAGAAGCAAAAAGAAATAAAGGCTAAAGCGCAAAAGACAGTAGTAAAAGAGATTCGCTTTGGTCCAAATACAGATGATCATGATTTCAATTTTAAATTGAATCATGCCATCAAATTTTTGAAAGAAGGATCTAAGGTAAAAGCATACGTTCATTTCTATGGAAGAACAATTGTTTTTAAGGATAGAGGAGAGATTCTTTTATTAAAATTCGCTCAAGCTTTAGAAGAGTATGCTAAAGTGGAGCAGCTACCTAAGCTGGAAGGTAAGAGAATGATCTTATTCCTTTCTCCGAAGGTTATGAAAAAGAGTTAAGTAGTATATTAAAAATAGAGATGCCTAAATTAAAAACGAACTCTAGTGCAAAAAAGCGATTTAAGCTAACAGGTACTGGAAAAATTAAGAGAAAGCACGCATTCAAGAATCACATCTTGACAAAGAAGGAGACCAAGCAAAAGCGAAATCTTCGATATATGTCAGTTGTGGACAAGGCGGATGTACCAAATGTTAAACGCCTTTTGAATCTGTAATTATCAATTATTGACCCTTAGAGGTCTGGTTAAATGTTAAACCCGGTTATTGGTTGAAAGAATAGTTAAATAACTATCACCAATCGCTAAAACAAAAGAAAATGAGATCAGTAAATCATGTAGCTTCAAGAGCTCGTCGTAAAAAGATGATGAAGCATGCCAAAGGTTATTTTGGCAGAAGAAAAAATGTTTGGACAGTGTCCAAAAATGCCGTTGAAAAAGGATGGCAGTATGCTTACCGTGATAGGAAAGCTAAGAAAAGAGAGTTTAGAGCTCTTTGGATTCAACGAATCAATGCAGGTGCGAGAGAGTATGGAATGTCTTACTCTGTATTCATGGGTAAACTAGCGGCTGCAGGAATAGAAATAAATAGAAAGGCACTTGCTGATCTAGCAATGAATGAGCCTAAAGCTTTTAAAGCAGTAGTTGATGCTGTGAAAAAATAAGCTAATCAAAATAAATAGCTAGCCATTTACTTTTCAGTGAATGGCTTTTTTTATGCTCTTTAATTTCTGTTAACTATTGCGCATAAAAAAAGGAGCCAATTGGCTCCTTTATATTTTCAATTTAGTTGGATTAAGCAATCTTGCTAATCAAATCAGCAGTTCTTGCAGAATATCCAGCTTCATTATCATACCACCCTACTACTTTGACAAGTGTACCTTGACAAGAAGTTAATTTAGAGTCGAAGATATTTGAGTGAGGATTTCCAACTATATCAATAGAGACAATTGGATCTTCAGTGTACTCAAGTATTCCTTTCATAGGCCCTTCTGCAGCGGCCTTCATAGCAGCGTTTACTTGCTCTGCAGTCACCTCTTTCTTTACAATGACAGTTAAATCTGTCAATGAACCAGTAGGAGTAGGGACACGCATGGCAATACCATCTAATTTTCCATTCAAGTGAGGAAGAACCAAACCAACTGCCTTAGCAGCGCCTGTGGATGTTGGGATGATAGAAAGAGCTGCTGCTCTAGCTCTTCTCAAATCTTTATGAGGAGCATCCTGAATATTCTGATCAGAGGTATAAGCGTGAACAGTTGTTATATAACCCTTTTCAATTCCAAATGCATCATCCAATACCTTAGCCATTGGTGCCAAGCAATTGGTTGTACAAGAAGCATTAGAAAGTATAGTCTCATCTCCAGTCATAGTGTCATCATTCACACCAAGAACAACTGTAGGTATATTTCCTTTTGCAGGTGCTGATATAACCACTTTTTTAGCTCCAGCAGTCAAGTGACCACCGGCTCCAGCTTCGTCTAAGAAGAAACCTGTTGATTCTAAAACTATTTCTACTCCAAGTTTTCCCCAAGGAAGATTTTTAGGATCTCTCTCTGCAGTAACTGGAATTGTTTTCCCATTCACAATTAGGTTGTTACCATCTACCTCAACAGTGCCAGGGAATCTCCCATGATTTGAATCATACTTCAGAAGATGTGCTAATGTTTTTGTGTCTGTTAAGTCATTGATTGCAACAACTTCAACATTATTTTTTTCTAGAAGTGCTCGGAAACTAAGTCTTCCGATTCTTCCAAATCCATTGATACCGATTTTTGTAGACATATTGATCTTGATTTGATATTAAGGTTGCAAAAGTATAACCTCTTTTTGATCAAATCAATTCATTCACCAACTCCTTTTGGAACAAACTATTTTCCATTCATAAGAATTTGCTTTTAACTGCTGTAAGAATTTGCTAACTAGCAGCTTCATCAACTTTTCAATAGTGAAAATGAATAAAATTAAGAACCTTTTAATTGCTTTAATTCCCTTGAGTATGATAATTTCTTCTTGTGGAACTAATTCTGGAGGAGAAAGTGACAAGCTTTCTCTTGAGTACGAAAAATATACACTTGACAATGGACTCGATGTAGTCCTTCATCAAGACGATTCTGATCCCATTGTATCAGTGGCTATTTTGGTACATGTAGGATCAAATAGAGAGAAGCCAGGAAGAACTGGTTTTGCACACTTCTTTGAGCATATGCTATTTCAGCGCTCTGAAAACGTTCCAAATGGAGGTTTTTTTAAGAATATAAATGAATGGGGTGGTACATTCAATGGTGGTACTTGGACAGACGGTACCGTATATTATGAGACAGTACCTAAAGATGCATTGGAAAAAGTGTTGTGGATGGAGTCTGACAGAATGGGTTACTTCATAAATGCCGTGTCACTTGCTTCATTAGAAGGCGAGAAACCAGTGGTACAGAATGAAAAAAGACAAAGAGTTGATAATCAACCATATGGTCATACTCAAAGTGTAATTCTAAAAGCACTTTACCCTGAAGGACATCCATATAACTGGACAGTAATTGGTGAATTAGAGGATTTGCAGAATGCAACTTTAGACGATGTAAAGAACTTCTACGAAGAATGGTATGGTCCCAATAATGCAACCTTAGTGATTGCTGGAGATATTGAAAAAGCAGGAGTGAAAGAAATGATTGGGAAGTACTTTGGGGAGATTCCTTCTAGAGGAACAGATACGCCTATGGAACCTCAGCCAGTTTCTTTAGAAGAGACAAAGGTATTTTACTATGAAGATAACTTTGCGAGTCTTCCAGAGCTGAGAATGACATATCCTACTGTAGAGCAGTATCATCCAGATCAGTGGGCATTGGATGCTTTAGGTCAGATATTAACAGATGGTAAAAGAGCTCCTCTTTATAAGTCAATAGTTGAAGAATCTAAGCTTGCTCCAAGTGTATCTTCTTACAATAGCTCAAATGAGCTTGCTGGTACGTTTACTATCAGAGTGAGAGCGAATAGCGGAACTGACCTAGATTCTGTTAGAATGGTGATCAATGAAACTTTCGCAAAATTTGATCAAGAAGGTTTTGACGTTAAAGATTTGGACAGAATCAAAGCTGGGTTAGAGACCAGTTTTTACAATGGCATTAGTAGCACATTTGGAAAAGCTTTTCAATTGGCTTCCTATAATGAATACGCAGGAAGTCCCGATTTTATAGAGCAAGACATTGCTAACATTAAGGCGGTCACAAAGGATGATGTGATGAGAGTATTTAAAAAATACATTCTCGATAAAAATATGATTGTTACCAATTTCGTTCCTAAAGGAGCTTCAGATTTAGCTGTTGAGGGAGCTATTGCTGCTGATATCAAGGAAGAGGAAATTGTGCCATTTACGGAGAGTCAGATTATTGAGGAGGAAGGAGAACTTACCATCATCAAAACGACATCTAATTTTGACCGATCAGTAGAGCCTGATTTTGGAGAGGCCCCTTTAGTAACTCCTCCAGCTATTTGGACAGGTGAGCTTTCGAATGGAATGGGACTCTACGGTGTTGAAACAAATGAGCTTCCACTGGTAAACTTCTCTATTAGAATTAAAGGCGGTCATTATCTAGACAATCCAGAAAAGGTAGGTGTTGCCAATCTCATGACAGATGTTATGATGGAAGGTACTGCTAATAAAACACCAGAAGAACTGGAGGATGCTATTGGTCAGCTAGGAGCGAATGTTAATATGTTTACTTCTGATGAATTCATTCAAGTTTCTGGTAATTGTTTGGCTAGAAATTTTAATGCCACAATGGATTTGGTGAGTGAGATCTTGCTTGAGCCAAGATGGGATGAGAAAGAGTTTGATAGAATTATTAATCAGACAGTGAATAGTATTCAGCAGAGAGAAACTAATCCTAACTCAATTGCGAGAGTGGTAATGAATAAGAAAATATATGGAGATGATCATATTTTCGCACATCCTTCAATTGGATATAAAGATGTAGTTGAGAATATCACTATGGATGATTTAAAAGCATTTTATGCTAGCAATTTTGCTCCAAATATTTCCAATTTCCATATTGCTGGAAATGTTACTCAGGCTAATGCAAAGAAAGCATTGAATAGATTGGCTAATGAGTGGAAGAAGAAAGAAGTAGCTATGCCTTCTTACGAAGTGCCTGCTACTCCAAGTGAGCCAGCTGTTTACTTTGTAGATATTCCAGAGGCTAAGCAATCAGTGATTGTAATGACGAGGTTGACAGTACCAGCAAATGATCCAACATACAATGAAATCATGTTGGCAAATGATCGATTAGGTGACGGATCTTCAGGGAGATTATTCCAAATTTTAAGAGAAGAGAAGCAGTTTACTTATGGGGCTTATGCATTTCCTGGCCGAAGTGGATTTGCACCTAGTAGTTTCTCAGCTTCTTCAAGTGTTAAGTCAAATGTGACAAAAGAGGCATTGGATACTTTCAAAGAAGTAATAGGTTCTTATGGCGATACTTACACAGAGGAAGATTTGACTAAAACTCAAACTGCTATGATTAAGGAAAATGCAAGGAAGTTTGAAACACTTAATAGCTTGTTAGGAATTCTTCAAAATATAAGTACATATGATTTACCTATGGACTACATTGACGTAGAACAAAAAGCAGTTACATCTGCTACGGTTGAGAGCATACAAGCGACAGCAAGTGAGTACTTTGATCTTAATAACTACATTTTTGTAGTAGTAGGAGATAAGGCTACCCAGTATGATAGATTAAAAGTGAAAGGAGCTGGAGATCCGATCTTGGTTGATCGATATGGAAACGAAGAAGGAGCGATGTAATCGTCGATTTCAATGATTTTTAAAAGCGAAGAAAAATTTCTTCGCTTTTTTTATTTATAGCCTTTGTATAAAAGATTTGAAAATCTATATTTGCACCTCCTTAGAAAAATGGTCCGTTCGTCTAGGGGTTAGGACACTGGGTTTTCATCTCAGCAACAGGGGTTCGATTCCCCTACGGACTACTTTAAATACATAAAAACCTACTTAGAGAAAATCTGAGTAGGTTTTTTGGTATTAGGTCTAGTTATCGGTCAAGAGTTCTGATATATTTTTTTGTTTGGT
>CAYGTD010000034.1:0-19016 GCA_964352725.1 uncultured Roseivirgaceae bacterium | reverse complement strand
CAAAAAGGAAGCCTTTTTTTATGCTTATGAAAAAAAGGAAAGTATCAATTCAAGGGATGAAAGGCAGTTTTCATAATGAGGCTGCACTCAAAGTATTGGGTCAAGATATTGAATTGATAGAGTGCCACACTTTCGAGGAGGTGCTAGGAGCTGTAAATAATAATACTGCTGATTATGGTGTGATGGCAATTGAAAACTCATTAGCAGGCTGCATTATACCCAACTATAATTTGCTTAGAAAATCTGGACTGGAAATATGCGGAGAGGTGGGTATCAAGGTCACACTTAATTTGATGGCATTAAAAGGAACCTCCTTAGAGGACATCAAAGAGGTGCACTCACATCAAATGGCGCTAAGGCAATGTGTGACTTTTCTAGACAAACATCAATTCATCAAAAGAATAGAGGCATTTGATACGGCAGGTAGTGCACAGCTGATTAAAGAAGAGAAACTAAAAGGAGTTGCGGCGATAGCCGGAAATCTGGCGGCTAAGGAATATGGTTTGGAAATAGTTGCTCAAGGGATAGAAGATCATCTTTTAAACTTCACCCGTTTTCTTATTCTGAAAAAAGAGGAAACGGCAGAGTTGTCTAGTGAGATTAATAAGCTTTCTGTTTATTTCGAAACGAAGCATACACCTGGAGCATTGGCTCAGTTTCTTTCCGTAGTAAGTGCTTTGGGCATCAATTTGAGCAAACTACAATCGTTTCCAGTGCCAAGTAAAAATACCCACTACGGCTTTTATGCCACTTTCGATATCGACAATACAGACCAAATTGAACAATTAACCATTATGATGAAATCACTTACTGTGAAATTTGACATGTTGGGCAAATACAAAAAAGGAGAAACACATGGTTGATTCATTAAAATCAGATCGTCTCAATGGCATTGGTGAATACTATTTTTCTCAAAAGCTGAGAGAAATAGAACAGCTCAATAAGCAAGGAAGAAACATTTTAAATCTGGGAATAGGGAATCCTGACTTTGCACCACCAAAAGAAGTAATGGATGCGTTGCAAGACGGATTGCTAGAACCCAAGTTTAATGGATATCAGAGTTATAAAGGGCTACCTGAGTTGAGATCTGGTATTGCAGAGTGGTATAAAAAGTTCTTTAATACAACACTCAACCCGGAGACAGAGATTTTGCCTTTGATCGGATCGAAAGAGGGGATCATGCACATTAGCATGGCTTTTCTGAATGAGGGAGATCATGTTCTTGTGCCTAATCCTGGATATCCTACCTATGCGGCGGTGACGAAACTGGCTGGAGGGATACCACTCTTTTATGAGCTTACTGAAGAGAAGGAATATCTACCCAATTTCAAAGAGCTAGAAGCATTGGATCTAACTAAAGTAAAGTTAATGTGGGTCAACTATCCACATATGCCAACAGGAACTGAAGCCTCCAGTGATTTATTTGAAGATCTGATTGCCTTTTGCAAGAAGCATCAAATCATCTTGATCAATGATAATCCTTATGGATTTACGCTGACTGACAGTGTGAGTAGCATACTGGAAAATAGATCTGAAAGTGATCTGGTACTGGAGCTGAATAGTTTGAGCAAATCACACAATATGGCAGGTTGGCGAGTAGGTATGCTCTGTGGAAATTCAGCATTGATCAGCACTGTTTTAACCTTCAAAAGCAATATGGATTCTGGGATGTTTAAACCTATCATGCGTGCTGCAATTGCGGCATTAAAGCAACCGCAGAGTTGGTTTGATGGATTGAATAGTCAATATAAAATCAGACAAAAGAAAGTATTTGAAATAGCAGACAAACTTGGATGCACTTACTCCTCCAGTCAAGTCGGCATGTTTGTTTGGACCAAAATCCCAGAAGGAGAGATAGACGGAAAAACATTTGCCGATAAGCTAATTGATAATTATAATTTTTTTGTTCCGCCAGGAATGATTTTCGGAAGTCAAGGAGATCAATACATACGATTTTCCTTGTGCAGCAATGAAGAGGTTTGGAATGAAGTTTTACAAAGAATAAAAAAGAATTAAGATGAATACAACACCAATAGAATTATTTCAAAACAAACGACCAGTAGTCGTTTCAGGTCCGTGTAGCGCGGAAACAGAAGAGCAATTAATGAGTACTTGCGAAGCGGTAGCCAAAACAGGGAAAGTAGACATTCTCAGAGCTGGGATTTGGAAGCCAAGAACGAGACCCAACAGTTTTGAAGGAGTGGGAGCTGAAGGATTGGAGTGGCTAATGAAAGCAAAGAAAAAGACAGGTCTTCCTGTTTCAGTGGAGGTTGCCAATTTCAATCATGTATTTGAGGTGTTGAAGTATGACATTGATATTTTGTGGATTGGAGCAAGAACGACAGTCAATCCATTTTCTGTACAAGAAATAGCAGATGCCTTAAAAGGTACTGATGCAACCGTCTTTGTTAAAAACCCAATCAATGCGGATTTAGAACTATGGACGGGGGCTTTGGAACGCATGAATAAAGCAGGGATTACTAAGCTTGGAATGATTCACAGAGGATTTGCTCAGCATGGGAAAAGCGTCTACAGAAATGAGCCAAAATGGCAATTGGCCGTGGAGATGAAAAGAAGGTTCCCTGAGATTCCTATTCTATGCGATCCAAGTCATATCTGTGGGAATAGAGATCTATTACAGGCCGTTTCTCAGCAAGCCTTGGACATGGATTTTGATGGATTGATGATTGAATCCCATATTAATCCTGACGAGGCATGGAGTGATAAAAATCAACAAGTGACCCCTGAAGCTCTAGATGAAATTCTATCAAGCTTGATTGTAAGAAGAGTGGATGTGCCTGATGAAGAGCTTTCTACGAAACTCGCATTGTTAAGAAATCAAATCGACATTATTGATAACGATTTGTTGGAGCTTTTGGGTGAACGAATGAAAGTAGCTGAGGATATTGGTGAGGTAAAAAAGGAAAAAGGAGTAACTATTTTGCAAACCAACAGATGGGAAGAAATCATTGAGAAAGCAAGCGCAAATGGCGAGATGAAAGGGCTATCGAAAAGGTTTATGATCAGATACCTCAATGCCATTCATCAAGAATCCATAGATCATCAAAACGAAGTGATGAACAAGACGGAAATACATTAGTTGTACAAGGTCAAAGCTTTTTATCTTGCAAACTGAATGAAAGACCTGCAACAAAAATTGGAAGCCAAATTGGCTGCATTGGAATTGGGAAAGCATCCCCAAACACTCTACGACCCTATTAGGTACATCCTTTCTCTGGGGGGAAAAAGGCTAAGGCCAATGTTGGTAATGCTGGGTTATGGATTAAAAGGAGACGATGTTGAGTCTGTTTTAAATCCTGCTCTTGCTGTAGAGGTTTTTCATAATTTTACCTTGATGCATGATGATATCATGGATGAGGCTCCCCTTAGAAGAGGAGAACCCACAGTTCATGAAAAGTGGAATAGTACGGTAGCCATTTTGAGTGGAGACACCATGATGGTGAAAGCGTATGACCTTCTATTGGAGATGCCTCATACTAATCTTGCAGAAGCAATTCGCAAATTCAATAAGTGTGCTATAGAAGTATGTGAGGGGCAACAGCTTGATATGGACTTTGAACAGTTGGTTGCAGTAACCGAAGATCAGTATCTTGAAATGATTCGGTTGAAGACGGCCGTTCTGCTCGGATTCAGCCTAGAGTTTGGTGGGATTTTAGCAGAAATGGGAAATGATGAAAAAGAGCAGCTAAGACAAATTGGAGAAAAGGCAGGAATAGGCTTCCAACTAATGGATGACCTGTTGGATGTCTATGGAGATAAAGCAAAGTTTGGGAAGCAAGTAGGGGGTGATATTGTCTCCAACAAAAAAACATACCTATTGATCAAGGCGCTAGAATTAGCAAATTCAGATCAAAGAAAAGAGTTAGATAGATGGCTGTCTGCCACGGAGTTTGATACTAAAGAAAAAGTAGAAGCAGTAACCAGTCTTTATGATGAAATAGGCATTTATGCTCTCACAACTAAGAAAATGAATCGCTACTATGATGAAGCTTTTCAATTATTAAATAATCTCAATGTGAGAGAGGAAGGCAAAAGTCAATTGCTCTCTTTCTTTGAGAAATTGATGAAGAGAGAAAGATGATCATTTAATTTTCAAACTTTTTAGATTCATCAACTGTTCATTATTGAAATTTCTATAAACCTATGATCGCAGTAGTATCTCCCGCTAAAAGCCTAGATTTTGAAACTCCATATAGTGTAAAACCAACACAACCCAGATTGTTGGATTGCACCAATCAATTGATAGACGTACTTCGAAAAAAGTCACCAGAAGACATTAAAGATCTGATGGGAATAAGTGATAATCTATCAGAGTTGAATGTGAGTAGATATCATTCTTTCCAACCAAAACATACTTCAAAGAATGCAAAGCCTTCTGTATTAGCTTTTCAGGGAGATGTCTATCAAGGATTGAAAGCGGAAACCTTTGATGATTCAAAAATGAAGTTTGCCCAAAAGCACTTCAGAATTTTATCTGGACTATACGGCTTACTTAGACCATTAGATTTGATACAACCCTACCGACTGGAAATGGGGACCAAACTCGCATTCGATGATTATAATACGCTTTACGCTTATTGGGGAGATAAAATTCTCAAAACATTAGAGAAAGATCTAAAAGCACAGGGAGATAATATCATCGTAAACTTGGCTTCCGTTGAGTACTTCAAATCAGTAGATAAGAAGCAAATGAATGCCCAGGTGATTGATGTGGAGTTTAAGGATTTTAAAAGTGACAAATACAAAATTGTTTCTTTCTATGCTAAAAAGGCAAGAGGACTAATGTCGCGGTTCATGATTGAAAATAGTATTAGCCAAGTAGAAGACTTGAAAGCATTTGATTATGATGGCTACTACATAGATGAAAAAGAATCTTCAGAAAAGAAACTAGCCTTTAAGAGAGGTTAATCAAATAGAGGTTAACTTCTTTTCTAACTCTTCTATATCCTTCATATAAATTTGCTCCAATACTTCTACGTAAGGTTCTTGATTGAAATACCCTTGCAGATGATATTCTTTAGCCAAATTCAGCAACTCTAAAGCTTCCGAAAAATTTTCTCTGGCCACTAGCATTCTAGCTTTATGGTAATGCGCATCTGAAAGCTTAGGATAGTATTTAATTACTCGATCAAAATCCTCGATAGCTTCTTCAATTCTTCCAAACTTTGAATGAGTAAGTCCTCTGTATATAAATGCGTACACATCCACCCAGTCTTCCCCTTGCTCTTTTGTGGCAGTTTGTATGTATCGGTCAAGCAGCTTGAACGCTTCCGCATAATCTTCAAGTCCATAATAGCAGAGTCCTCTCATATAATCATGATTCCTTCCTTGAGAGTATTCCACCTGACCAATCATTTGATCATACGTATTGAAATCTTCTATTGCTCTCTTATAATCTCGATAAAAGTAGAGATAGCAATACCCTCTAAATCCCATCCACTTTTCAGGCTTTCGCTTTACTCCTTCCTGATAGTAGTAAAACGCTTCGTCAGCGATACCTCTTTTCAGTCTGGCGGTAGCCATTCCTCTCCAAGTATTTCCATCAGAAGTATCCATCTTCATGGCTTCTTCCAGCTGAAACTGAGCGGGGACTGATCCTTGGTAGTGATATCCTGCACCGATGCGTAATTGAACTGCATATTTTCCCTTGTCTGAAATATCTTTTTTGTACCACTCTCGTTGGGAACAACTACTCACCAGCAATATGATTAAGAATGCATTAAGGAAGTATATCAGTAATTTCATTGTTATCAATTTTAAACGTGATATAGGCATAGGCATCATGTTCTCCTTTGCCCCCTAGGTTTTGCCACGATTCTAAACTTTGTAGTATTTGGAGCAAATGAGAAATCAAGACAGTAGAAAAGACCTTTTTTTGAAAATCAAAATCAACTCCATTTGCAACAAATCGCCCAGCTTCTCCTTTGCAATTGATTACAAAACGGAAGGTAAGCATACCACTGTCCCCCTTCAGTTTTTCTTTATCTAGCTGTTCTAAAATGAGACTCCTTAGCTCTCCTTTTCCTCCAATAAATTCTGCGTTTGGTTCCAAATTATAGTAATCCATAATAAACTTCTCGTGTCCACAGATCTCAAAATTTGAATCATCACTTAAGGTCTCTTCAGGATTGATATAGCCAATTCTACGTTTTCCATGAGCCGCTCTTTTTTCAAACTCACCTATTGACATCTGTTCAATAAGTTCTAATTGCCTTTTGTAGGTAGATCCCTTATCATCATTACCAAAAAAGCCAATATCAGCTACATAATATAATTTGGACGATCCCTGATTAAAAAGTGAATCACTACCTTCTTCCTGATAGTGCCACTCATTGTGAAAAACTTTTGCAGGTTTATCAATGATCAGAGAATCATAAAATGATTTCTGATATTCAGTATAGATGTATTTTTTATCATTGGATTCAAATCTTACCTGATAAGGTGTGTCACTTGGCATCTCATTCCATACTGAAGTAATATGATTGATGAGATCTAAAGAAATGGTATCTATTCCGTTAATGCCAATGCCATTTTCAAGTTTAATAGCATCACCCTTAACAGTATAAAATCGGTTATTTACAAGTTCAAATCCAGCATTGTAGCCCTCTGTTTTGAACTGATTCTTGTTCTGCTTTATGTATTTAGTATATCGAATCTCGGATGCAGAATTAGCGTCAGGATTATCTGGATAATAATGAAAGTAGTATTTATTAACATAACCTTCTTCAAAAATATCCATAGGTGGATAATAGTCGAAAATGGGATGAGGCGATTGCTTTTTTTCACAGGCGAGAAGTAATAGCAACAAGGTGATGATCGAAATGCGCATTAGCTCTTTTTTGTAATGCATTATATAAAGGAAAAAGGAAACGATAGTGCTCAATAACATATCGTTAACAAAAAACCCTGACCAAAAGAATGATCAGGGCATCTATCACCAACCAGCATTTCGTGCCATTAGGCACTCAATACATTTTAATTACTTACGAAACCATTGTGGACATTGGATTTCTGTAAGTCATTTTTCTTGATTAAAGTATTATTAGTCCCATCGCTAACAATAGAGCAGTGCTTAAAGATTTACTCGGAATTATTCTACTATTCTGACTTGATCTTCGCTGCTAAGCCTAAGACCGGCACTTTTAACAGTAGCTATATTAAAGAAGCCCAAAACTCGAGTATCTGGATTCTCAGGAACAATATTAGTGGAAACATTTGCCAGAGGAGTGGCAAAAAGAGCTCCGAAACCTCCTTCACGTGTGGTTTCAATAATCACCTGATTCATAAAGAAAAAAGCATCGTTAGATATGGAGTGAATCTCTACATACACAGAATCACCTTTTACTCCTAGCTCACTTGGCGAAATCTCGAAAAAACGATCATCCGTAAGTGGTAGTGATTTAAGATAATCTGGCACTCTGTTATTCACAAGCTCTCCAAATTCGAATTGGATACTGTCTCCTTCAATGACGCCATAAAAAGAGCCATCATCTGCATACTCTAATATATTTCCACTCAAATTAAGTGTGAAAGGAAGTTGATATGGCGAAAGAAGATCTTCATTTCTTGCTTCATCGAATGAATTTATAGCATCTCGTATTGGTTGAATAAACTGAACTCCGTCGTTATCAGCTGCAGGAGAAAATGCAGCATCATAAGCAATATTTATTTCATTTGGCTGACCTAAGAAATCTCCGTTCTTCCAAGTTTTAATCCAATAAGTATCGTTTAATCCGACTAGATCTGTCGCAAAAAGTTCGGCAAAAATCAAATCATCAAAAAAAGCATTGCCTTCTTCCAGCCTAAAACTAATGCTGTCTATTGGAGGGGCATCTTCTAAAGAGGTTATAGATGTATAAACGTTACCATCTAACTCTACCCTTAACTCATATTGGTGCCCGATAATCCCTAATCCATTACCATCGGCGCTTTGCCAAGTATATCGATCCTCCTCTTCCTGAAAAGTGTAGGCGGGTATACTAGCATCTGTTAGATCTCTAACTGTAACTATGGCTCCTTCAACTTTATTAGGAAAACTCTCATCGAAGTATGGTTGAGATCTTGTAATGTTAATATGTTGAGTCGGATCATTATTGGTGAGAAATGCATCTACCACCAAAATATTTAATGTACGATCTAGTGAAGGATCAACCTCTGTTTCGCAAGAGAAGATCACCAATGAAAGAAGTAAATAAACTAGATTTTTCTTCATCAGAATTTAAAATTATAAGTGACAGAAGGGAGAATGAAAAACAAAATGGACGTTTCAAAAGCAGAGGTTCCTACTATTTGATTGGAAACATTCAAATTATTCAATCTCGAATACCTGACCTTTCCATCATCTTGTGTGAAGTTTACCGCAAATGCATTCTTTCTGTTGTACAAATTGTATACTGACAACACCAGATTATCAGAACCTTTTCTCCCTTTCTTACCGAAAATCACATTGTCAATTGTATATGAAATGTCCAAGCGGTGGTAGTCTGGAATCCGTACATTGTTTCTACTTCCGTCCGTGATTGGAATAACTCGACCTCCAACAGTAATTCTATCAATAGCATAAGTTGTAGGCGTACCTGTGATGTAGCTAAACGTAGCTGAAAGATTCTTTCTTTCTGAAAGCTTGTAATTGCCAACAAGTTTTAAGTTATGAGTTTGATCAAATCGAGTAGGGTACCACCTACCCTTATTATCAACACTGTTTAGACCCACGTTAATTCCGTCCACTTTAAGTTCTGATCTGCCTAGCGTATAGCTAATCCAACCAGTTACTTTTCCTGAATTTTTCTTAACATACAATTCCAATCCATACGCTCTACCATCTCCAGATAAAACATCCGCTTCTAGCAATTCATTGATAAACAGATCTGCTCCATCTATATAATCTACCTGATTTCGGGTACGCTTATAATAGGTTTCAACAGATGCCTCATATTGATTGTCTTTAAAATTTCTAAAGTACCCAAGCCCAATCTGATCCCCTTGCTGCGGTTTAATATTATTGGTACTAGGCTGCCAAACATCAATAGGTGTAGCAGCTACCGTATTTGAAATCAAGTGAATGTATTGATTCATTCGGTTATAGCTTGCTTTGATGGAAGACGTTTTATTGAGTTGATATTTCGCAGAGAAACGTGGTTCTAAATTTCCAAATGAAGCAATGGGGTCTCCATCGTTAATTGGTGTAGCACCAATAACGGGTTTCCTTTTTCCCGCTATGGTATCACCAAAAGCGTATTTTAGGCCAGGCCCTTGATTAACAAAATTAGAATATCTCAGGCCGTACTCGAATGCCCATTTATCTCCTACTTTTTGCTCATTTCCAAAGTATAGACTCCATTCTATGGCATTTTTTTGGTCCAAACTCAAGTCTATGATTTCACCAGATGTAACTCCAGATGCCTCAGCAGGGAAAAAAGTATAGGAGAGGATTTCTCCTCCAAAAGTTAATTCATTGTTTTGATCAATGTAATAAGAAAATTGTGGCTTAAAATTGATGGTTTGGATCGTAGAACTCCAATCAAATTGATCGTTTTCTGTATTTCCAAAAGCAAACGCATAATCATAATCACTGAAGAAAGCAGTAAAGTTGCTAAAGAAGCGGTCGTTGAAAAGATGATTCCATCTCACTGAGGCTGTCTGATTTCCCCAGTTGAATCCTTGCTGAGCATCAAACTTAAAAACATCACGCCCGAAATAGCCAGATGCAAAGACGGTGTTTTTATCATTGATTTTATAATTGGCTTTAGCTGTGAGGTCGTAGAAATAGAGTGCTGCTCCATCTTCTAATACATCAGTCAATAACTTAATCGGAACATCAGCATAAGACCTCCTTCCTGCAACAATGAAAGATGCTTTTTCTTTTTTTATGGGTCCCTCCACAGCGAATCTGCTAAAAATGGTACCTATACCACCTGATACGTTGTATTCTTTCGTGTTCCCTTCTTTCATTCGAACATCCAAAATAGATGAAAGACGACCTCCGTATCTTGCTGGTATTCCACCTTTGTAAAGCTTTACATCTTTTACAGCGTCAGGATTGAACACTGAGAAAAAACCAAACAAGTGAGAGCTTTGATAGACTGGAGCCTCATCCAATAGTATCAGATTTTGTCCAACACCTCCTCCTCTAACGTTGAATCCAGAGGCGCCTTCACCTACAGTACTTACGCCTGGAAGGAGTTGGATACTTTTGATGATGTCTACTTCGCCTGCAAAAACAGGTATTTTTGAAATCGTTTTTATGTCAAGTTGGGCGACACTCATCTCTGTAGATGTTACGTTTTGATCCTCAGGTTCTGCTGTAATTATTACCTCCGCAAGCTGAGTTTGATCTTCAGCAAGCTCAACATCTATTCTCTGATTGCTGGTAAGATTCACCTCTTTACTTTGAGTGATAAATCCGATGTAGCGATATTCAACAGTATATTCGCCAGCGGGAATAGTTACGGAATAAAACCCATATACATTCGTAATATTCCCTGAAGAAAGATCTGTGATGAGTACAGTAGCTCCAATCAATGACTCGCCATTTGCAGCATCTTTTACGTATCCACTGATAGTAAATTTTTCTTGTGCATTGAGAAATATTGGAAGAAATAGGAGGGAGAAAAAAAGTCTTTTCAAAACAGGTATTGATGATGATTCTAACGAAAGACGAACATAAGAAAGAATAGTTTCATGTTGACATGAAACTATTCCATTTATTCACAATTTGATAATGTTAAATTAGAGAGCTGCCATTGCATTTTTATAGTCTGGCTCAATAGTAATCTCAGGGACCATTTCTGTATAGGAAACTTTGCCTTCTTCATCAACCACCACAATCGCTCTTGCACACAATCCCTTTAGAGGACCATCTATCATTTCGACTCCATATGCTTTTGCAAAAGCTCCCCCGTCTCTAAAATTGGAAAGAGTTGCCAAGTTATCAATTCCTTCAGCGCTACAATATCTGCTAAACGCAAAAGGTAGGTCGTTTGAAACACATATGATTTTTGTGTTTTCAAGCTCATCAGCTTCTTTGTTGAATCGCGTAGTAGACATAGCGCATATCCCAGTATCCACACTTGGATAGATATTCAAAATCACTCTTTGTCCTTTGAAGTCTGCTAAAGAAACCTCTGTTAGGTCAGTGTTTACTAGTTTGAAATCAGGAGCCTGACTGCCAACTTCCGGTAAATCGCCTGATGTATTTACCTCGTTTCCTTTTAGTGCTATTTTAGCCATGATATTGGATTTGTTTTTTTACTTGTATGAAATAATATGATCCAAAGTAACATCCCATTCTTCTTTTTGAATAATATGATCCAATGGAGGTGACAAAGATAACCCCACTTTCATCGCTTTTGTTTCCGCCAATAGCTGATCATAATAGCCACCCCCATATCCTATTCGATTTTTTTGATTATCAAAAGCCAAAAGGGGCACAAGTATCAAATCTACATTACCAAAATCAGCTTCCTGCGCATTGACTGGCTCTGGTATTCCTATAGTATTTTCCTTGAGTTCGGTTTCATGATCTAAGAAAAAATGACTCATTTTTCTTATTTTGAAATCAGTTTTTGAGACGACAAGCTTTCTTCCTTGCTCTTCCCACCTAGGGAATAGTGATGTGACATCCACTTCCCTGTTCCGTTTTATTGGGAGGAAAGTGTGAATGACTTTTGTGTCTTCTGCTTCAACAAGGTTCTGTAATTGCTTTAACAATTCTGCATTTCTTTCTTCAAACACCTTTTGATCCATCATTCTTCGGTATTGAAGGATGGTTTTTCTTAGAAGTGATTTAGAGATTGAAATTTCCATCATCGGAATTAATCTTTTTAACTAAACGCACACATATTTACTTTATAATCAAGTGTATTGATCTGAAGCGTCAGAAGACTATAAAAATGATCAAACGGACTCAGCTAATTCTAGCATTCGATTTACTTCCGATTGATCACCACACCCACAACTAAAACTATTACGCTTACTATTACAGGAGTCCAGTCTGCACCGCTAATAGTCAGACTTTCACCAAAAACTTTTAAACTTTTAGTTGCATCAAGTGCCTTATATCCAAAATAGATAGTCCCGATGATACCAACGATCATTAAAATTTTTCCAAGTGATTTCATATTATTATCAAGTTAATTAAAAAATAGAGAGATACTATTTAGTTTTTCAACCAGCCCAACCTTCACGGTCTAAACTACGGTATTGGATGGCTTCCGCTAAATGCTCAATGGCAATGTCTTCCGTTCCAGCAAGATCAGCAATTGTTCTTGAAACTCTCAAAATGCGATCATATGCTCTGGCCGAGAGCCCCAATCGTTCCATAGCTGTTTTCAGAAGTGCTTTTCCCGCCGTATTTATTTGACAAACTTCTTTTACCATGTTGGAACTCATCATGGCATTATTAAAAACACCATCCTGACCTTTAAATCGTATTTCTTGAATTTGCCTTGCCTTGATCACTCGTTCGCGAATCTCTCCGCTTGATTCCGTCTTTCTATTTTCCGTCATCTGATCAAATGAAACAGGTGTGACTTCTACATGAAGGTCAATTCTATCTAACAATGGACCACTTATTTTATTCAAATAGCGCTGCACAACTCCCGGAGCACAGACGCATTCCTTATCTGGATGATTGTAATATCCACAAGGACAAGGGTTCATGCTGGCAATTAGCATAAAGTTGGATGGGTAATCTAGCGAGACTCTTGCCCTCGAGATAGTCACCTTTCTATCCTCTAACGGTTGTCTCATCACCTCCAAAACAGATCTTTGAAACTCAGGAAGCTCATCCAAAAAGAGTACCCCATTATTGGCTAATGATATTTCACCAGGTTGTGGAATACCTCCTCCACCAACCAATGCGGCATCTGAGATAGTATGGTGCGGTTGACGAAAAGGACGCTGTGAAATCAACTTTCCTTCCGTTCCTAATTTTCCTGCTACCGAATGAATCTTGGTTGTTTCCAGTGCTTCATGTAGCGTGAGCGGAGGAAGAATGGTGGGTAGGCGTTTTGCAAGCATGGTTTTACCAGCTCCCGGAGGCCCAATCATGATTACATTATGACCTCCCGCTGCGGCAATTTCCATTGCTCGCTTAATATTTTCTTGACCCTGCACATCCGCAAAGTCAGAAGCATAATTATCTAAATTGGCATAAAAAACATCTCTTGTATCATAAGCAAGAGCTTGAATGATTTCTAATCCTTCCAAATGCTGAATAGCTTCTTTTATGTTTTCAACACCAATAACCTCTAACCCATCAACAATAGCTGCTTCCGTAGCATTTTCCTTAGGTAGAATAAATCCTTTGAAGCCATTTTTCCTTGCTTCAATGGCTATTGGCAAAGCTCCTTTTATAGGTCTCAATTCTCCATCTAGCGCTAATTCTCCCATGATCACATATTGCTCTAGCTCCTCCGCAATTATTTGCTCAGAGGCTTTCAAAATTCCCAATGCAATAGGGAGATCATAAGCAGAACCTTCCTTTCTAATGTCAGCAGGTGCAAGATTCACCACTACTTTTTGACGTGGCATTCGGTATCCAAAATGCTTGATTGCTGACTCGACTCGTTGCTCACTTTCCTTTACCGCAGAGTCTGGGAGACCCACCATAAAAAATTTAGTGCCTTGACCTACATTCACTTCCACGGTGATTTTATAGGCATCTACACCATATACAGCACTTCCATATGTTTTAGCGAGCATATTCTTACAATCAATTCTTCAATTTAGATCATAAAGATATGAATAACCGTGATATGGAACTCTCTATTCAGAGGTTCCTTAATTGGTTGAATAGAAATGTAAAATTAATTGTCATCTTCTTCCTCCTCTTCAGCATCTTCTTCCTCGTCACTTTCATCTTCTTCCTCTTCGGAATTTCCTTTATCATAAAGTTTTGCCTTAAGGTGAACATTCTCTTCCTCTAAATCTTCTATTCCCTCTTTGATTTTGTACACATTAAATCGTTCCATGACAAATGATACAATCATCATGATAGCAATGATGAGAAACGCAATCATCACATATCTAGGAAATCGGATATAGGACGAAAGCTTGATTTTTGATAGATACTGCTCTGTATTGAGCAAAATATCAATCGAAAAATAAAGGATTGTTAGTGCGATGAGCACATAGAGAATATGAAATATGAGTTTAAACCTTTTCATTCGTCGAGTTATGAGGGTCGAAAGTTAGAAAAATATTCCACTAATGCTAAAAACTTCACAAGAGCTTACTATTCTTCACTAAAATAAAAATCGTCTAGCTTGAATATTCCATCTTAACGAAAAGCCAACGATTGTGGATGAAGTATCTAATTGATTGTTGCTATCCTGTTCTGTTCTCTGTGTAATGTCCACATCAAAAAAAAGATTGTGACGCCACATATAGGTGGTTCTAAAAAACAATATGGCTAGGTTTGTTTTATTCCCTTGAAGATGATCATTTCCAAATTCTCTACTTGATCCATTTTGGTCTAAAACTCTCCGAGTGTAGTTCTTGAGAATATCCCTGCCGTAATTCACATCCCCTATATCATTTCCATAACTGGCATTCAGCGCAACTATTTCAAAATTTAGACGGTCATTTAATCGGTAAGAAGCCCTTCCTAAATACTCAGTAAAATTAGCTCCAAATGGATGTGCCAATGCAAGATTGTAATGACTATAGCTTGTAAAGCCATCTTCATGCGCATACGTATAGGGACGAACTTTATTTACTTCTGCCTGAAGCATTAAATCAGACACTCCAAATGCATCTATATATTTTGTGCCAAATTGAATTCCCTGCTTATTTCTCCATGATCCCGTACCTGCGAAAGCTTCACTAAATAGCAGCTCATCAATAACCAACTGTCCGTAAAGAGAAACTCTGTTCTTGATATTCCATTTAAAATCCATTCCCACCATGGCATTGTCCTCGCTTCCGTTTTGCTGTTCTACTGCGCGGTAAAAAATGATTGGATTTAAATATTCCACCTTTAACCCTTCTGTAGAGTCGCCATACATGACCGATTCAAATAAGCCTACATGTAGGTTTGGTTTGATTTTAATGTTGAGGTGGTGCATCGCCATGTATTTCTTAGAGAAACCACCCACACCCAATACACCAAAACTGCCTCCATCAACATCCGCAATAAGCTCTGCAAAAATGTTAGTGTAGTCAAATATTTTCGTTTCTGTATTTATTCTCAAGTATGGATAATTATTAGCATAATCTGAAAGAATCAATGAGCGCACTCCATTCCCAATAAAGTGTTTGCCAAATCCTAGTTGAGCAGAAATACTCTTACTCAAACCAAAATCGATATATCCTTGAGCTCTTAAAAAATCAACTCCTGTATTATTATACTGTTTCCAGAATCCCTCAAAAGGGATTACAATCGTACTATCACGTACGTCATTAATGAATTGAGGGTACTGTGCTTGATTTTCTGTGAGATACGTATAAAAGGCTACTTTCTTATCAAGTCTACCTCGTATTTCAACCCCACGAGAATTTACAAATAATGTACCTGTGCCATCATTTGCTCTCCCTACCGAAAACTGAAGAGCTGGGTTTACATGAAGATCTAGTTTCTTATCACTGTAATGGTAAAGATCAGCAGGGTATTCATAAAGTTTTTTTAAAATTGGTTTCTTAGATCTGGTTGAATCTAGAGAATACTCTCTCATTTCTTTCAGCATGTAAGAACCTGAATTAGCCCCAAGAAAACCATATGTTGCTTCTCTGGAATACGGTTTAATACTTGTGTTAAATCCTTCTTCTTTCCTTATATCGTTCATCTCCACTTTTTCATATGCCGGATGATCAAGAGTGAAATCTGTGCTTTGTGACAATGACACAAAACCTATCAAAAGGAAAAAAATTATTGCAAGAAATTTCTTCATACTGCTTGCAAAATAGTTAGCAAGAATAGCTTTTGTATAACTTTTCGCCAAAATGACCTCACTATCAGGTGAATACCTCAGATATCTATAATTATTGTTGAAAAATATGGTTTGAAAGAGAAAAAATAATAGCTATCTTTGCCATCCTTTTTGAAAAAGAGCTAAGAGAAATGAAAAAAGATATACATCCTGAATACAAAGAAGTTGTTTTCCTTGATACATCAAGTGAGTTCAAATTCATGACTAAGTCAACAATGACTTCTGAGGAGACTATTAAATGGGAAGACGGTAACGAATACCCTCTAATCAAAGTGGAAGTTAGTTCTGCTTCGCACCCATTCTATACTGGTAAGAAACTATTTGTGGATACTGCTGGTAGAGTTGAAAAATTCAACAAAAAATACAAGAAGTAAGATTCTTAAGAGATTCTATAATGAAGTCTTTGGGTACTGCCTAAAGACTTTTTTTGTGTTCTAATGGCTAATATCAACGCCAAAATTTATTAGAAACACAAGCAAACAGATACTATTTCAATTAAAAATAGTGTTTTTTAATTGTCTCATGCTTGCCTGATTTGGCAAAGGCAAGGACTCCACGTAAGTTTGATTCATGCAAATGACCTTCATTGATACAAATGAATCTTGGAAGCGGATGCTTCCCCTTTCTTACACCAGACCAGTGGCTGATGTGAGAGTTGGGATTTTAAAAATTTCAGAGAAATGGGAAAAGCAATTAGGTGCTGAATATTTATTCAGGACTGAAGAGTATCTAAGCCCCCTTTTTAAAAAACCCACTACTAAAACGCTTACTATTTTAGGATCTACTCTACCCAATCCAACATTGATTGAAGTTGTTTCTGTACTTAAAGAAAATCAAGCGATTGTCTTTAATAATGAACTCATTGCTGGGTTTTTCGAGGCTGACGAAAATTTTGAAATGGGTAGTCGGGAAGTAATTACCATTGAGGGGGTTGATCAAATCCAATATCCTTGGGACATTTTCAGATTGAATGGAAATGAAATAAAAAATGATTTTACACTTTTAACAAAAGACAAAAAATCAGCTCCTATTTCAGATATTCACACTAAAACGTATGGAGATCAAATCTTCGTAGAAGAAGGTGCTTCCATAAAGTCTGCTATCCTAAATGCAGAAAATGGTCCCATCTATATTGGGAAAGATGCTGAAGTACAAGAAGGATCTATGATTAGAGGTCCTTTCGCAATTTGCGAGCATTCTGTGGTAAACATGGGCGCAAAAATTAAAGGTGATACGACCATCGGACCGCATTCAAAAGTGGGGGGTGAGATTTCTAATTCTGTAATCTTTGGATATTCCAATAAAGGACATGATGGGTTTTTAGGAAACTCCGTGATTGGAGAGTGGTGTAATATAGGGGCAGATACCAATAATTCTAACCTAAAAAATAATTATACTAATGTGAAGATGTGGGATTTTGCTACCTCACGTTTTAAAGATACAGGTCTTCAGTTTTGTGGGTTAATTATGGGTGATCACTCCAAGTGTGGCATCAATACCATGTTTAATACAGGCACTACTGTGGGTGTTTCAGCCAATATTTTTGGTGATGGATTTCCAAGAAATTTTATCCCCTCTTTTGCGTGGGGGGGAGCATCCGGTTTCTCTACTTACAAAACCAACAAAGTATTTGAAACGGCTGATTTAATGATGAAAAGAAGAGGTAAGAATTTAACAGGCGAAGATAAAGGCGTGCTCAATCACATTTTTGAAATGACAAATGAGTTTAGAGTTTGGGATAAAAAGTAATTGCCCAATAGTTAATTTTAACGTCATAAAAAAAGCTGTTTGCTTTTAATGAGTAGAATAAATAAAAACTCTGCTCAAGTCAAAAGACATACGGCATCTATGCAATGCAGTTTTCACAAATACCAGGACTTACAGAACTTAAAGCTCAATTGATCTCCGCTTTCAATAGAGGGAAAGTTGCTCATGCGCAGCTATTTTCTGGCAATCAGGGAAGCTCTGCACTCCCAATGGCACTCGCGTATGCTACATTTCTAATGTGTGAAAATAAAACTGAGCAAGACAGCTGCGGCTCTTGCTCTAATTGTGTTAGGATTCAAAAATTAGTTCACCCAGATATTCATCTACATTTCCCCAAGATTTCAGCTACCGAAAGTAAGTATGAGAAAGTGATGGGAGAAGCCATCCCATTATTCCGTGAGTTTGTCATGGAATCTCCTTTTGGTACTATCCAAGATTGGACTAGAAAGTATGGGCAGGAAAATAAAAACATCCTGATTAGCAGAGAAGATAGTCGGCAGATGCTCAAAAGTGTGAGTATGCGCTCTGTAGAGGGAGGATATAAAATATTGTTGATTTGGCTTCCTGAAATGATGAACCCAAGTTCCGCGAATGCTATTTTGAAAATTCTCGAGGAACCCCCTGAAAAGACGATTTATTTACTTGTCTCTTATAGTTATGAATCACTGCTAGCTACTATTACCTCCAGAACGCAGCTAGTGACCATTCCTCCCAACACATCCGAAGAGATTAAATCTTATTTGGAATTGAAAGGAATTGAAAGTGAAAAAGCATCTCAAGCTGCATTACTTTCTGAAGGAAAGATGGGAATGGCAATGAGTTTTGCGCAGGCTAATGATGCTCAAGAATATCAAGACTTTCAGCAATGGATGCGAGCTTGCTGGGTTAGGGATTTTGCTACATTGGTTAAACGAAGCGAAGAGTTCTCAAAGTCTGGAAAATCAGCGCAAAAAAACACATTGACATTTGCTATTTCTTTACTTAGAAAAGCAATAATTAGTCTCTCGGGAAATAGTTCAGGAGCTCAAAATGAAGAAGAGGAAAAGTTTGTAGTAAACTTTGGATCCAAATTAGGTTTACAAAAACTAGAAAAGGTTTATACTCAAATCAATGAGTCTTTTTATCACCTGGAACGTAATTCAAATCCACGAATTACCCATTTGAACTTATCTTTAGACATCAGCAGAAATCTAAATGCATAAGAAAGAGAAAAGGATAATTGGTCGATTAGACAAAGTGGACCTTCCAGATTTTGGAGTAGAAGACATTCACGCAAAAATTGACACGGGAGCTTATCGA
>CAYGTD010000033.1:11294-19213 GCA_964352725.1 uncultured Roseivirgaceae bacterium | reverse complement strand
TTGCTCGTCTCCTTTAACGATTCGCTCAAGAATCTCACTATCCTTCATACACTAAACCAGTTTTTAATACTCGGGACTCCCATTTTGTAACCCCTCCACTTAATAATGAAGGATTTCTAATTGTAAAATACTATAAATTCTTAGATTAAATCAATTACTTGATCGCCAGCTATTCCAAAAACCTTGGTCATTTTAGCTGGATTTATTCTTTTGACACCAGTGAATTGGCCAAAGGCTGGCAAAACTCCATAAGACTTGGTGAAATAAAAGCAAGATAAGGTCATTCCCTGTCTACCCAATCCATTTATGCGAACTCCGGGATGTATATGCCCTGATAAATTGTAGAAAGATGATACCTCCTTAATATGAGTAAATGAGAAAGGAGGTAATTCCAACAACTGAGTTAAATGGAGGGACTCTGGATATTGCTCAAAAATATCATGATTACCTTGTACCAATATGAATTTCACGAAATTGAAATGTTCAATAAAGTCGATAAAATCTTGCCATTCGTTATTGTGAGAACTATGAAACAGATCTCCTAAAAGAATTACCTCTTCTGGTCGATGTTCAACTAATAGGTCATTCAAGATTTGTAGATCGGCTATATGAACTTTCTTGGTGATGGGAATTCCATTTCTTCGAAAATGACCCGCTTTTCCTAGATGAAGATCAGAAACAATTAAAATTTTTTTTACTGCCCAAAAGATGGCCCTCTCAGGAAGTAAAAGCAATTTTTCTCCTTCAATTTCAAACTCCAGATTACTCACCAGTATACGGAAGCCACGTCTGAGTTCGATAGAAAAAGAGCAAATAACCTCTTACCTTCAATTTATCATCTTCAATCCACATTCTGCAATCATAGATGTTACCGCTTTCAGGATCCATGATCTCTCCCTTACGATACTCATCATCCCCTTTATTATACTTCATTTTTGAGATGATTTCCATACCTATGATTTTCTTGCCCTTTCTATAGTCTTCACATTCATCACAAACTGGATCTTGCTCCTCTCCTGGCTCTCTAAATAACTTTAAAATTTTACCGTAATACAATCCATCTTTCTCAAAAATCTCCACCACAGATCGTGTTTTACCTGTGTTATCATCTATGGTTTTCCATTGACCAACGATAGATTGTCCGATAGCTAAATGAGAAAATAAAAGAGTCGTTATAAAAAGTAAATGCTTCATGATTTAAAGTTAGAATAATAATTTGGGAGTTAAAATTGAAAATTAATTTGCTTCTCTTGCAGAGCGCTCTAATTGAATCTGCATTTTAATAATTCTATCAGTAACATCCTCAGAACTTAGACTTTCTCTTCTCAACATATCTACTAATATTGGGAATGCGAATGGTGATGGCTTGATCGTTTCTTTCAGTACAATTTTTTGCTTGTTAATTCTACGGATGGCCTCCATTAATCTGGATTGATCGAGCTGCAACGTCATCACCTCTTCCATAGATTGTTTTAAAAGAAGATTTGATGCATCGTACTCTTTGAATGCACGATACAATATACCTGATGATGCTTGAAGATGTCTTGCTTTTATATTTTTTCCTGGATATCCCTGAAAAACCAATCCTGCTATGGTTGCTATGTCTCTAAATTTTCGCTGAGCCATCTCTGTCATGTTTAGCGATTCATTGATATCTTGATATAAATTCTCTTCAGAAAACAGATCCAGTTCCAATGCTTCTTCAATAGCAATCCCCTGATCTGAAAGCAACTCAAACCCATAGTCATTCATGGAAATGGAGAAGGTGATTTTTTGAAGTTTACTCATCCTAAAAGCGATGAGTCCAGATAGTACCTCATGGACAAACATTCCCTCAAAAGGGAAGAAGAAAAGATGATGACCATGCTCGGTTTCTACTTTTTCAATTAACAGCGTTTTCTTATCAGGTACAATAGACCATTTTGACTGAAGATCAAGAATGGGTTTGATCGCTTTCATTTCTGGATCTGAGTAATCTCCATCTATAGCCATTTGAAGCTTATTCCTAATCTGTTCTGAAAGCAATGATGATAATGGCAATCTTCCTCCTCCCCAAGCGGGAGTTAATCCGCTTTTCTTTTTTGATTTCTTTACTAAAACAGTCAATTCTTTAATTCTGACAAATTGCAAATTTTGACCTGCAAACCAAAAAGTATCCCCAGGATTCAATTTAGAAGCAAAACTTTCTTCGACTGTTCCAAGATGTCCTCCAGTTATGAATTTGACACTCATTGCTGGATCTCCCACAATAGTTCCAATTGAAAGCTTATGACGTAATGCTGCCTTGCTATTGATGATTTTATACAAACCATCATCGTTATAAACTCTTGCAAATTCATCATATTCACCCAATGTACTTCCTCCGGAAGTAATAAATTCTAATGCCCAATTCCATTGATCTGCAGTCAATAATCGATAACAATAAGTTTGTTTGATTTCCTCCAAAACCTCTAAAGGTCGAAAGCCTCCACTCACGGAAAGCGTTACCAAATATTGAACGAGGACATCCAGACAATTTTCAAGTGGCTTGCGTTGCTCAAACTTTCCTTCCTGAATAGCACTGCGCAAAGCAGCACCTTCAATTAGTTCTAACGAGTGCGTGGGGACAAAATAGATTCTACTTACTTCTCCGGGACCATGTCCACTCCTACCTGCTCGCTGTTGAAATCTAGAAACTCCTTTTGGGCCTCCGATTTGGATAACAGTATCTACTGGTCTAAAATCAACTCCTAAATCCAGGCTTGAAGTACAAACTACTACTTTAAGCTTCCCTGCATGCAATGCATCTTCTACCCAACCTCGAATGCTTTGATCCATAGATCCATGATGCATAGCTATAATTCCGGCTAATTCTGGTGCGTTTTTAAGTATCACTTGGTACCACAACTCAGTTTGAGAACGGGTATTGGTAAACAATAGAGTTGTACTGCTCTTCTTTATTATAGGTATTACTTTGTCAATAAGTTTGGTCCCCAAATACCCAGCCCAAGGAAACTTTTCTACCTCATCTGGCAATACAGACTCCACAATAATTTCTTTTTCTATGTCGGCTTTGATTGAAATAGATTTCTTGTAAAGATTCTCGCCAAGAAGCACGCGTTTGGCTTGAGGAAGATTTCCAATGGTGGCTGAAATTCCCCAAATTTTTAAAGTCTCCTCACTTATGTTTTTCAGCCTCGAGATAGCTAATTCGGTAGCTACCCCACGCTTAGTACCTATCAACTCATGCCATTCATCAACGATTATACTTTTCACATTTTTTAAGTAGTTTGGATAATCACTTTGGGAAAGGAGAACGTGCAAGCTTTCGGGAGTTATAACTAGTGCTTGCGGGGCGTTTTTCTTTTGCTTTTGACGTTCATTGGTAGTGGTTTCCCCTGTCCTTAATCCCACTTTCCAACGAATGTCCATTTCATCACATGCAAGCTGCATTGCTTTTTGAATGTCTTTGGCCAACGCCCTCAAGGGTGTGATCCATAAAATTTGAAGCTTTGGCTCTACGTCATGTGGTTCATTTTCTTTTAGAAACTCTAGAAGACAAGCAATCCACAATGCGTATGTTTTTCCAGAACCTGTTGGTGCATTTAGTAATCCACTTTTACCATTTAGGTATGATCGCCATGTTTCCAGTTGAAATGGAAATAAGTTCCACTTTTTGGATTTGAACCACGTTTCACCGATATGCATGAGCTGATCTAAATCACGTTCAGATGAAGAATCAGTCAATTTGCTCATTTAACAAGATTCAGATAATATCTAACTCCTAGTTTCAACATCCAGACTTGTTCAATAAAAACATCCTCAAACTCATCTAAATCAGATTGAGTATTTCTGAAAATGGTGTTTATTCCTATCCCCATCATTGAAGTAGCAGCCATTTTATCACAAATATTCCAAAGTACCCCTACATTTCCAGTAAGCAAAAGACTATTCTCTATTTGATCGATTTTATTCAGCTTAAAACTATTAGATGCTAAATCAAAAAATTGTGAATTCTGTGTGTCCTTGATACGTTGAGCAAAGAAATCAAAGGAGTGAAATAGATTCCATTTAGATGTTTTACCGTGAATGAAATGCTCATATCCGATCTGAAAGCCAGTGAGCTTTAGGGCTTCACGTTCCTCTATTTGATCTCCATATGAGATAAGAATGGTAGGACCTAAACTCCAACTATGATTCTTTACATCAAACTTAATATTTGGCGCAGCAATCAACTCATCATTCTCATTCATCTTGTTGAAATCAATCGCTACTGATGATATAGATTGAGAATAAGTTAATAGCGAAAGGATAATCCCTAATACAGCCAACAACCATTTGTAATTCATACTCAAATGTAAATAATGCAATGAATCATACATTTGAAAATAAATATCTTTGATACATGAGAAGCCTACTTTTATTTATCATCTGTATCATCCTATTTAGTTGTGAGGAACCGTACGATTTACCCAATCATGTACCAGGGATTGTCAAGGTTGTAGATGGCAAAGTTTTCACCACGTATGGAGAAGGTGGATTAATCATTTCTGATGATCAAACTCAAGCTGTCATTGCACAACTATTTCCTCCAAGAGGAATGCATAGTATAGACGATGTTGATGTAGACGATGATTTAATTTTTATTCTTGATACCAGAGGTCATGATTTTGTAGCTGTTTACTCAATAGAAAACACCAAGCTAAGTTTAGTTACTCCTCCTATTAATGTACAAGGAGGGCCTTTCAATGGAATATCTGCTTCCAATGGCAATATGGTTGTTTCAGGAGGCACCTTCTTTTTAGAACGATTTACGTACTCTCAAAATGGTGACCTAAACGGTCCTGTTACCTTTGGACGTGACAGAGGCCATCCAGATGTCCAATTGTCAGAAGATGGAAACTTTGCTTTTGTTTCAACCGATTTCAGTCTTGAGGCAAATCCAAGATTTGGAGTGCTCTCTCTTCAACTTGGCAATAAACTGTCAATACCTACTGTTGTTTCAGAGCTTGGAATTGAAGGATCAGGTTTTTCTACTGGTGTTACAACTCCAACAGGTTTTCCAATAAAATCTGTTACCACCAATGACCATTTGTTGGTTGCTCATGGCAATGGGTTAACCTTCATTCCGCTTACTGAAGGAGTTTTTAATGAAGCATATGATCTTGATGTTGAAATGAATTGCACCGCAATTACAATTAATGCAGGAATGGCTTATCTAGTTGGAATGGCTAATGATGGCCCTACACTTGTTCAAGTAGATATAACGAATATCAATACTCCTTCTATTGAGTCTACAGAAAAGCTTTTAACTAGTGAAATACCAACTTCAATAGCTGTAGGCGAAAATACAATCTATGTAGCTGTTGGAAAAGATGGATTGCTTGAAGTGGTAAAAACAAACGAATAGTGCATAAAAAAACCCTGACTTTTAAAGCCAGGGTTTGAATTTATATTCGAATGAAATTATTTCATTTCATCAATTTGAGCTTTTACTTCGGCTTTAGTACCAGTTAAAGTTTCCGTCTTGATAACCTCTTCACCATTTTCCATCATTTTGATAGTAACAGTTGCTTCAACTTGATCTCCTTCTTTAGCAATCATTTCTACCATAACTTCTCTACTTACGCTTTTTTCTGCCACTTCTTTTCCATCGACAGAAACAAACTTATTTCCTTCACTGTCGATCGATACTGATACTGAAACCTCTTCTGCACCGTGACCATTTCCACTCATTTCACCTAGAATTGGTGCAATGACCAATCCTATTAGACAAGTTAATTTGATCAAAATGTTCATTGAAGGACCAGAAGTATCTTTGAATGGATCTCCAACTGTATCACCAGTTACTGCCGCTTTGTGAGCTTCCGAACCTTTATAAGTCATTTCACCATCAATCTCAACACCTGCTTCAAAAGACTTCTTAGCATTATCCCATGCTCCACCGGCATTGTTTTGGAAGATGGCCCACAGCACACCAGAAACTGTCACTCCAGCCATGTAAGCACCTAATGCTTCAGCTCCCATGAGGAAACCAACTAAAACTGGAGAAATGATAGTCAATGCACCTGGCAAAACCATTTCTCTCAAAGCTGCTTTAGTAGAAATATCTACACACTTACCGTATTCTGGAGTACCAGTCCCTTCCATAATACCTGGAATTTCTCTGAACTGACGTCTTACTTCTTTTACCATTTCCATGGCTGCTTTACCTACAGATCTCATAGCTAATGCAGAGAATACTACAGGAATCATTCCACCTATAAATAGTGCAGCCAACACTTTCGCTTTGAAAATATTGATTCCATCAATACCTGTAAACGTAACATACGCAGCGAATAGAGCCAATGCAGTCAATGCTGCAGATGCGATAGCAAATCCTTTACCAACAGCAGCAGTCGTATTTCCAACTGAATCAAGGATGTCAGTTTTTTCTCTTACATCGTCTGGAAGCTCACTCATCTCTGCTATACCACCAGCATTATCTGCTATCGGTCCGAATGCATCAATTGCTAATTGCATAGCTGTAGTTGCCATCATAGCTGACGCGGCAATTGCTACTCCATAAAATCCAGCAAACTCATATGCTGACCAAATAGCTCCTGCAAAAAGTAACACAGGGGCAAATGTAGATATCATCCCTGTTGAAAGTCCTGCAATAATATTGGTGCCCGCTCCTGTTGCAGAATTTCTCACAATATCCAAGACTGGTTTTTTGCCAAGTCCTGTATAGTATTCTGTGAAGTAAGAAATTAATCCACCAACCGCTAGACCAACTAAAACTGCATAAAAGACATTCATTGGAGTAATCATCTTCAATCCTTCTCCAAAGAATACCATCTGCATTTGTGCAGGAAGCATTTCTGGAAGTAAGAAAAATAAAGCAATACCTGTTAAGATGATTGAGCTCCAGTTTCCTTTATTCAACGCTGATTGAACCTGTGCTTCTTTGGCTTCATTACTTGAGATTTTAATAAAAAGTGTTCCGAAAAGAGAAAATACAATTCCCAATCCAGCAATTACCAATGGAAGAAGGATTGGTCCAATACCACCAAATACATCGTCAATAGAACCACCCATGTCACGGATGACATAATTTCCTAATACCATTGAAGCTAGAACAGTAGCCACATATGATCCAAATAGATCGGCTCCCATACCTGCAACGTCTCCTACATTATCTCCTACGTTATCAGCAATTGTTGCTGGGTTTCTTGGATCATCCTCAGGAATACCTGCTTCTACTTTCCCTACTAAATCAGCCCCAACATCAGCAGCTTTTGTGTAAATACCTCCTCCTACTCTTGCGAAAAGTGCTATTGATTCCGCTCCAAGAGAGAATCCTGCTAATGCTTCAAGCACTATCGTCATATCATTGAAATTGGTCCAAGTACCTCCCATGAAGTATTGAAACAATAGAATAAATAATACACTTAAACCGAATACTGCAAGGCCTGCAACACCCAATCCCATAACGGTACCTCCTGTAAAGGAAACTTTCAAAGCTTGGGGTAAGCTTGTTCTAGCTGCTTGAGTGGTTCTTACGTTGGCGGCTGTCGCTATTCTCATTCCGATGTTTCCTGCTAAAGCAGAAAAGAACGCTCCGAAAACAAAAGCGATCACAATAAACCAGTGAGTTGTTTCTACCAATGTAGATACAACTCCTAGTAAAGCACCCGCCACTACAACGAAAATTGCTAGTATACGATACTCAGCACTCAAAAATGCCAATGCGCCTTCACGAATGTGATTGGCGATTGTTTTCATTTTCTCATCTCCAGCATCTTGTTTGTTGACCCAGCTTGATTTGATCATCATAACTAGGAGTCCTAGTAACCCTAATGCAGGTACTAAATAGATTAATTTATCCATGATTTTTTAAATGGTTTTCAAAAACAGTCCGCAAAGATAGGTCAACAAGTTTTTATAGAAAACATTGA
>CAYGTD010000033.1:6847-11194 GCA_964352725.1 uncultured Roseivirgaceae bacterium | reverse complement strand
TTTTTGAATTTACCATCAAACTGAGCAGTCCCTGTCCTACTGTTTGTATCATTCACACCTCTAGAAGAAACGCACATATGCGACGCATCCATCACTACAGCAACATCATCAGTTTGCAGTATTGATTTAAGCTCTTCTGAAATTTGAACAGTTAGTCGTTCTTGAACTTGTGGTCTTTTAGAATAATACTGAACAATCCTGTTAATTTTTGATAATCCAATGACCTTACCACTTGAAAAATAAGCTACATGTGCTTTTCCATAAATCGGCACAAAATGATGCTCGCAATGAGAATAAAACGTAATGTCTTTCTCAACTAGCATTTGATCATAATTGTATTTGTTATCAAATAACCTAATCTTTGGTTTGTTCTCTGGATTTAATCCGGAGAAGACTTCCTTGATGTACATCTTAGCAACTCTTAACGGAGTTCCTTTCAAACTATCATCTTCCAAATCAAGTCCCATTATTTGCATGATCTCCTTGAAATGCTTTGAAATCATTTCAATCTTCAGATCATCGTCTTGCTCAAATGCGTCTGGACGCAAAGGAGTATTGTAGGAAGATGCTACATGATCATCTCCCATTTCATCCAAATCATGCTGGGTATTCAGCGGAGTTTCTTTCTGTTTCATACAATGTTATTTTCATCTCAAGCTGCTCATCTATCTCGCTTCTCAATATATCATAAATGACTTTCACAATATTCTCAGCTGTTGGATTTAAGGTTTTGAATTCTTCTACGTCTAAGTTTAAATTTTTATGATCGAATCGATTAAGCACATGTTTTTTGATCACATCACTTAATTCCTTCATATCATATACATATCCTGTTTCAGGTTGCAATTCACCTGTTAAAGTCACAATTAACTCATAATTATGACCGTGCCAGTTGGGATTGTTGCATTTCCCAAATACTTCACTGTTTTTATCATCCGACCACTTAGGATTATGTAAGCGATGAGCAGCGTTAAAATGTTCTTTTCTATTAATTGATACTCTTGGCATGTTACAAAATTATAGGTCTCTTAACAAAGAGATAGATAAAGATGTTTCCAATTGCTATGAATTTATTTTAAATGACCTTTGTTTTGCTTCCAATCAGCCTTTAGCTGAGCCACCTTACTTAACAATAAGATCAATTTTTAAGTGGATATATCAGATATTAAAAAAAAACTACAAGAGTATAAATCTGAGGAGAAGAAAGTATTTACCACCTCCTCTTTCCAAACTCATAGCATTCCAATGCTTCACATAATTAGTGAAATTGACAATTCCATTCCAGTCTACTTTATCAACACCGGTTATTTATTTCCAGAGACCATCTCTTTTAGAGACGAAGTAACCAAAAGGTTTGGGTTGAAATTCGTAGATCTAAAGCCTAATACTCCGAAGTATATGCAGCGCGAATCAAATGGTAAATTAATGTTTACCACCGATCCAGATCATTGCTGCTATTTAAACAAAACACAACCCATGGAAGCTGTTTTAGCCTCTCATGATGTTTGGATAAATGGAGTAAGAGGTGACCAAAGTTCGGTAAGAAAAGCAATGCAAGTAGAACAACCGGCTCCTTTTGACAGCATTCGCTTTCATCCTATGCTAGATTGGGACAAAAGGAAAATATTTGCTTATATCAAAGAGCATGACCTCCCTAGACATCCTTTGGATGCAAAAGGATTCATTAGTATTGGATGTGAGCCATGTACTAGGAAAATGGATTTAGACATGCAAGAG
Organism: uncultured Roseivirgaceae bacterium; assembly: GCA_964352725.1. Taxonomy (GTDB): domain Bacteria; phylum Bacteroidota; class Bacteroidia; order Cytophagales; family Cyclobacteriaceae; genus Ekhidna. The sequence continues at coordinate 9,457 of CAYGTD010000033.1, read as the reverse complement.
CGAGAAGCTCGATGGTTTGGATTGAATAAAGTAGAGTGTGGTCTGCATACCGATTTAGTCAAATAGGTTTCAATTAGCTCAACCTGACAATAATAAAGAAGAATGAAAGTATTAATAACCGGTGGAGCCGGATATGTAGGCACTAAGTTGGTAAAGCACTTAGTGGATCGATCAGAAATTGAGAAGATCATTGTGTACGACAACCTGAGTAAGGGGCATCATAATTTCTTCTTAGGTAAACAGTTCAACAATAATGAGAAAATTGAAGCTGTTCGAGGAGACATCCTTGATACAAGAAAGCTCAGAAAACTCATGAAGGATGCTGATGTGGTGGTGCACTTAGCAGCTGTTGTCACGACTCCATTTGCGAATACTGATCCACACTTCTATGAGCAAGTCAATCATTGGGGAACAGCTGAAGTTGTCTATTGCGCAGAAGAATCTGACATTTCTAAATTCATTTATTTAAGTAGTACTTCTGTTTATGGTGCTAGTGAACAGGTTGCGAATGAGTCTACCCTGCCCGCTCCATCGACGTTCTATGGCATTTCCAAACTAAGAGGTGAAGAACATGTAAGTAGATTAGCTGAAAAGAAGACGGCCATATCTATTCGAGGAGGAAATGTGTATGGATACAGTAAGTCCATGCGATTTGATGCAGTAATTAATCGGTTTATGTTTGATGCTAACTTCTCTAATCGAATACAGATTAATGGAAATGGAAAGCAATCCAGAGCATTTATACATACAGAATACTTATGTGATAGTTTATCCAAAACAATCTTGGGAGATGTAAAATCTGGCACATACAACTTAGTTGATAAAAACCTTCAGATCTTAGACATTGTGGACGTACTAAAGGAAATGTATCCTTCACTTGAGTTTCTATTCACTAACCAACATATGAACCTGCGTGAATTAAAAATCAGCTCTGAGAGTGCATTGTTTGATCAAATAGAAAAATTCGAACCAAGAGATCTAAAAAATGAGCTAGAAGCGTTTAGAAAAAGATTTGCCTTTTAAACCCTTCCTAGCCTTACAAATGTTGGAAAAGTGACCTCACGCTTTCCTTCATTCCAAATCTTACTTAGATCATCCCTTAGTTTATCTACTGGATGATATCCGTTTGCTTTTTTGAAATGCTGGACAGCAGACCAAGTACCAATGTATCCTGTCAGTTCTTCAAGAGACATCTCTTTCTTGATATCAAAGTTTGGTGCATCTTTTATCTCTTCAAAAGGAAAGGGAATGGTTTTGTATTCCTGAACTATATGATCACGTTCAGAATCCCAGTATGGCTTGGTTATATTCCAATAAAAACTCTTGATTATTTCGCCAACTTCTCCATCTACATTCACCAATCCATAACCAAACAACGCAATGATGCCATTTGGTTTTAATATCCTTCTCACTTCTAGATTGAAGCGATCAAAATCAAACCAATGGGCAGCCTGTGCTACGGTAATTAAGTCGAAATGATGATCTGGGAAATTAGTTTGTTCAGCTGGCTGAAGTGAATATTCAATGTTGGGTAGCTGTACGGCATTATCTAACTGCTTTTGGCTTATATCTGTAGCGTACACTTTTTTGAAGTTACCAGCCAGTTGTACAGCTAACTGACCGTTTCCGGTTCCACAATCACAACAATTCTCTTGATTTTCAGTAAGTGAAATTAGGTAGTTGACAAACTCCTGAGGATAGCTTGGACGAAAGAGAGCATAATCATTGGATTGGATTGAGAAATTGTCTTTCATTTTTTTAAATAATACATTACCGCTTGGCGGGCTATTCAATCATCAACACCTTCCAAGCAGTATCCACTTCGCCCTCATTGAGTAAATCAGCAGCCAGTTTATGAAGTTCTATTTGAATGTTTTCATCATCATCAAATGAGTCCAAAATTGCCCGAACTTCAGGTTCGTTTGCGAATGAAGATGCATCCTCCATAGTAGGCATGGCTTCTACATTTCCCAGTTTTCCTAGATGATTACCTGTAAGAATGGTGCTTTCTTTAATATTTTTTGGAAGTTGGTCTACTCCTATTCCCATAGTTGTAAGCGGTTTAGTTACTTCAAATATAGCATCTCCTGAAGCACGAGAATACCAGTTTCCTCCCATTCTTCCTACTAAGTCTATTTTGTTAGGATCAATCTTCTTGTTTTCATCCAAAATAGCATCTGAAATATGAATTCTTAACACTTCGCAAATAACCAGATTTCCTGCACCTCCTTGGTCTCCTAATGACTTTACTTCTATGACCTTACACTCAAAAGAAACGGGTGACTCCTTTACTCGCGGTGGCTTTACCACCTCAGACTTTACTTGTGTAAATCCCGCCTTTTCAAACTCATTTACCCCTTTGCCATATTCTGTACTGGCGAGCGACATCTGTTCTACAATGTCATAAGAAACCACATTAACTACTACTTCTGCATGTTCCAGTACATTTTCGTATGTATGCTTGGTGGTGTTATCTCTTCCTCTCCTCGCTGGAGAAAAAATCATAATGGGAGGATTGGCACTGAATACATTGAAAAAACTGAAAGGGCTTAGGTTTACATTCCCTTCTTTGTCTACTGTGCTTGCAAAAGCAATGGGTCTAGGGGAAAC
>CAYGTD010000033.1:0-6747 GCA_964352725.1 uncultured Roseivirgaceae bacterium | reverse complement strand
GAAATCTCCAACATAGAGCCAAATTGGCTAGGATCTGATCCTGAGATGGTTCCACTTCCATACATGTCACCAGTTCTTATGTTACAGCCATTCACTGTATGATGAGCCAGTTGCTGAGCCATGTTCCAGTACATATGCCTAAAGTTGGACTGACCTACTACTTTTTCCTCACTTCCTTCGGGTTGTATAGCTACCTCAATATCAATATTAAAGTGCTTATCTCCTTCATATTGCAAATAAGGCAATACTTCTGGATCTTGTTTTGGTCCTGGAATTCTAAAAGGCTCAAGTGCATCCATGGTCACTATCCAAGGTGAAATAGAAGACGCGAAATTCTTTGCTAGGAATGGCCCAAGAGGAACATACTCCCATTTTTGAATATCTCTCGCAGACCAATCATTGAACATAACCATTCCGAAAATGTAATCCTCTGCATTATCAGTGGATATGGATGATCCCAATTCATTTCCACCACAGGTGATAAATGCCATTTCTAGTTCAAAGTCGAGCAATTTACATGGCCCAAACACTGGTGGTTCATCATCATTTGGTTTTTGTTGACCCTTTGGTCTATAAATTGGAACACCTGATTCAATAATAGAAGAAGATCGTCCGTGATAGCCTACAGGAATGTGCTTCCAGTTAGGCAACAATGCATTGTCCGGATCTCTAAACATGCATCCAACATTATATGCATGCTGCTCGCTTGAGTAAAAGTCTGTGTAGTCACCTATTCTGGCAGGTAAACACATACTCACTTCACTTTGCTCCATTAAAATATTAATTAGATCAGGATTATCTTTCAATTCAGCATTATCCACTGTCAGCAGTTCTGAAATTCTATTTCTTACAATCCTACATTTTTCTCTGCCTAGTGACATGAAATCATTTAAGAAATCAGTATCAAAAACACCAATTGGTAATTCGCACCTATCTAGTAAACCTGTCGCTTGAAGTGCATTCAAATCAAGTAAGTGCCAACCAATAGCCACCGCAGCTCTTTTTACTCCATCCTTCTCAAAAATTCCAAAAGGAAGATTTTGAATTGGGAAGTCCGAATTTTCTGGTACTTCTAGCCAGCTTTTGAGTTTAGGGTTGTTTGCGGTTATTTCTGTCATATCAAATACGTCTGACTGCAATTTTATGACAATTAATTAGAAACTACCTGTTGCAACTAAAAATGCTTCTAAAATTCCATTTGGCAATTCAAAACCAGCGAAGAATACTCCAACACCAAATACCTTATTCCTATCTTTCACTATTGATAAGGCTAATGGTAAAAAGCTGACGGACATCATTGCGTAGAACAATGCGAATAGTATCAACATTGCAATGATTATTGAGGTATTATTAACATAGTAGATTCCCAGAATCACAGCAAAAAGAGCCAATACACTAACCAAAACGGACAAGTGAATGGATTTACTTTCTACATATCTGCTTATGGGCACAGAAAAAACTGCTACTGCAGCTAATATCATGGAAACTTCCGCAGAACCATCTAAATCAAAAATTACGACTTCTTTCGTGTCTAACCATTCTGGCACCAGATTGAAAAGAATAGTCGTAACAATCCCAAATACTATTCCTAGAGCCAACGAATAGGAATAATCACTTTTTCCCAATTCGGATACTTTTTTTGGCACATCGACAATATCCCCAGTGGTCCGTTTTAATGCCAAACCAGAAAAGAATACGGCAACTCCTCCTACCACAAAAGTTAATGGTGCACCAATAGTATCAATGATGAATACTATCACTGGCTCAATCGCGTATAGAAGACCATAAACAACCGTCAGCATGGCCATAGCTCTTGGCAGTCTTTTGGCTGGCACAAATAACTCAACAGTAGAAATAGCTGGACTAGTAAATAGCGCCATACTGAATAGCCAAAATATGATCATAAAAGGCAAAACCCATTTAAATACAGGTCCTGGATCAATTATTAGAGTAAAAGCTACCGACATGAAAATCATTGCTGCAAAGGAGATTCCTGCACTAATTATTGGCAATCGCTTACCTGCACTATGGCGGTATTTATCTCCCAATCTACCCGCAATCATTGGTGTGATCACTAATATGATTCCTTGAGCAATGAACAAAAACAATGTGAGGTCATTGAATTCATATTTTTCTAGAAGCTTAGGTTGGTAATTGTAATAGGCTATCCATCCAATAATGACGGAAGCATATAGCGCAGTTAAAGCTGATAATTGTTTCCAAAGTATTTTTCCTTCAGACATTTTTGGTTGTTTTAGATTAATTCAAATATAAACTTTTATAAATACGACTTGTTAGATGCAAATGGATTTCATAAAACAAAAAATAGTCTATTAACTGATTAAATTTGCGCCCTTAATTCCATAAGAAGCAATACGATCAATGAGCATTTCGGCACAATACGACTCCACCAAAGTAGAAGATAAATGGTACCAATATTGGTTGGATCAAAATTTCTTCCATGCTACGCCTAAGACTGGAAAAGAAGCCTATACCATTGTGATACCTCCACCAAACGTTACGGGAGTGCTACACATGGGACACATGCTGAATAATACAATTCAGGATATCCTGATCAGAAAAGCAAGAATGGAAGGTAAAGAAGCTTGCTGGGTGCCAGGAACTGATCATGCCTCTATTGCTACGGAAGCCAAAGTGGTAAAAATGCTTCGCGAAAAAGGAATTAAGAAAAGTGATTTATCTCGTGATGAATTCATGGCCCATGCTTGGGAATGGAAAGAAAAATACGGCGGAATCATTCTTGAGCAGCTGAAGAAATTAGGTGCTTCTTGTGATTGGGAACGAACAGGATTCACTATGGATCCGAACTATCATGATGCTGTCATCAAGCAATTCATTGATCTATACAACAAAGGATACATCTATCGTGGGTTAAGAATGGTCAACTGGGACACAGAGGCCCAGACTACCATCTCAAATGAAGAAGTGATTCACAAAGAAGATGGGGAGAAGGCCACTCTTTACTATGTGAAATACCAAATGAAGGATTCAAACGAAACAGTAACGATTGCGACTGTTCGTCCGGAAACGATTCTAGGAGATGCCGCGATTGCTGTAAATCCATCAGACGAACGATTCAAACATTTAATTGGCAAGAAAGCATTGGTTCCGTTCATCAATCGGGAGATTCCGATTATTGGAGATGATTATGTAGAGCTGGACTTTGGTACTGGCTGTCTGAAAGTGACTCCTGCACATGATCCCAATGACTATGAAATTGGATTAAGACATCATCTTCAGGTAATCGACACAATCAACCTAGATGGAACACTCAATGAGAAATGTGAAGTAGACAAGTATGTAGGTCTTGATCGATTCAAGGTAAGAAAGCAGATCGTAAAGGATTTAGCAGAAGCGAATATCCTTGTGAAAGAAGAAGAATTCATTACCAAAATTGGTCGTTCGGAAAGAACTAATTCTGTGGTAGAACCGAAGCTCTCATTACAATGGTTCATCAACATGAAAGACATCTCCAAAAAAGCGCATAAAGCAGTGATGGAGGATGAGATTCAACTCTTTCCTTCCAAGTTTAAAAACACCTACAACCACTGGATGGAGAATGTGCGCGATTGGTGTATCTCTCGTCAGCTTTGGTGGGGACAAAGAATTCCAGCTTACTACTTTGGTGAAGGAGAAAATGATTTTGTTGTTGCTTCCACTATTGAAGAAGCTGTGGCTCTAGCCAAAGAAAAATCAGGTAATTCCAAACTTATAGCTTCTGATTTGAAGCAAGACGAGGATGTATTAGACACTTGGGCTTCCTCTAATCTGTGGCCCATCGCCGTATTTGATGGATTTAATGATAAGTGCTTTGATGCCAAGACAGGAAAGATCGATCGATCTAAGAATGCTGATTTGGCCTTCTTCTACCCTACTCAAACATTGGTTACTGCTCCTGAAATTCTCTTTTTCTGGGTAGCGCGAATGATCATTGCTGGGTATGAGTATATGGACGAAAAGCCATTTGAAAATGTTTACCTCACAGGAATTGTAAGAGATAAGCAGCGACGAAAAATGTCTAAGTCATTAGGTAACTCACCTGATCCTTTGGATTTGATCAAGCAATACGGTGCAGATGGCGTGAGAACCGGAATGCTATTTAGTTCTCCAGCGGGAAATGATTTACTGTTTGATGAAAAGTTGGTAGAGCAAGGGAGAAACTTCTCCAACAAAATATGGAATGCTTTCCGATTGGTGCAAGGTTGGGAGATAGTGGAAATGGATCAGCCTACTATCAATGCTCAAGCGATTAATTGGTTTGAAAATAAGCTCAACAAAGCTCTAACAGAATTGGAGGATCACTTCTCTAAGTTCAGAATGTCTGATGCATTGATGACCTCTTACAAGTTGATATGGAACGACTTCTGTAGCTGGTACTTGGAATGGATCAAACCCGAATACGGACAACCAATTGATAAAAAGACATACGAAGCAACCGTAGAGCTATTTGAGAAAGTATTGAAACTCTTGCATCCATTTATGCCATTCATCACAGAGGAACTATGGCATGAACTGAAAGAAAGAAAAGACGGTGAAGCCATCATTGTAGCTGAATGGCCTCAGGCCGAGAGCTATAGTGAAGCTATTTTGAAAGAGGCTGATCTTCTATTTGAGATTACCTCCAGCATTAGAAACCTGAGAAACTCCAAAGGAATGTCGCCCAAGGAAGAATTAGTATTAACTACTGATTCAAAAGCTATCAATACTATTGGAGCTTCTCTTCAAAAGCTAGGCAATTTATCTTCCATTGAATCAGGAGAAAAGCCTGCCAATGCATTCAGCTTTGTGGTTGGTAGTGATGAATTCTTCATTCCTGCGACTGAGAACATTGATATGGAGGCAGAAAAGAAGAAAATGGAAGAAGAATTGAAATATGCGGTGGGCTTTAAAACTTCTGTCGAGAAGAAGCTTTCCAATGAACGATTTGTTGCTGGAGCACCAGAGCAGGTAGTAGCTGCTGAGCGGAAGAAACTAGCAGATGCAGAAGCAAAGATCAAAACATTGGAGGAAAGTTTGAAAGGAATGTGATTTATATGATAAATTATGAAAGAGAAAAATAATACGATTCTATATGTTATTTATTTTATAGTGCTTGCATTTATAATTTGTAGAGTAATAATCACAGAAGGAGAGTTAAAATCATACGATTATATTCTTGCAGCTTTATTGATTATTCCAACATTTAGACGTTTTATGATCAAAAGGAATCAGTCTCAAGCATGATGAGAAAATCTACTCTATTGCTTTTCATAATTACTTTTCTCTCATTGATTCCATGTATGAGTCAGACCAGTAATTCGGATAGCACTACTATTACTTTTGTTCGACTGGACGGATACATGAATATTCCACGACAGAGTAAAGTTAATTGATGAAAAACTGGTCTTCAAAATGCCTGACAATTCCTACATATCTCAAAAAGTAAGTAAGGGGTATCATGAGGTTTCAATTTCAAAAGCCAATTCTATTGAACAAGAATATTTAAAACCGAATTACAACTTTTTAATTCTCTTTAGAAAAGACTTTCCTATCCGAAAGTATCAGTTGATTGAAATAACCAAAGAGTATTTTCAATCATTGCAACTGGATCAATATAGAAATCTTTCAGTTTCTCCTACTTTAAATTGGGGATGGTGAGTTCGATTCTGAAACAAGTTCAGAATCACCCAAGAAATAAGAACGGGAATCTCGAAGATGTAACCTTGATTTAATTCAATTTCTTATTTTAAATCAATTAAAACTCTAATATCAATAAATAGTTGTCAACTCTTTGATTTGACGAATTTTCTTGCTTTTTTACTTAAAATTTAATCTAAAATAAATATGAAAAAACTACTAGCATTTGCATTATTTGTTACCGCTGGATTTGCATCACAAGCAGCCACATCTACGTACTTCGTTGATGACTCAAAAATCGAAAGTGTACTAGAAGCTTCTGAAACAGTCTCTCTAAATAGCGCTGATTTACAATTAGATCAAAGCATACTTAAAGCAAACGGGGATGACCAAATTGTAGCAGTCGTTTTAGGCTTCTTCTTGGGAGGTCTAGCTATTCACAGAGTATACCTTGGAGGTAGATTCGCTTTGGTCCCAATTTACTTCTTCACTTGTGGCGGTATTTTTGGAATTGTTCCTCTGGTAGATTGGATATCAATATTATTAAATGGCACTGGTGACTTTGTAGGTAATGATAAATTCATCGTTTGGGCTGGTTAAACTATCCCATTTAATCGAATGATTAAGGCTACTTCGGTAGCCTTTTTTTGTTTCTGTCGTTTACTCTTTGCAAGAATCGTTTCTTTATTCCACTGGTCAATTCAGCATTTTTTTTATTTGCTAATTCCCCAGCATGTCTTATCCCTCCTAAATTAAATGTATATAATCCAGCTGCACCCGTGAGGGTCCCCGAAAATACATACCCTTCTATCAAACTATACACCATGAAGCCACCAATTGCCGCTTGTATTATTCCCGAAGTAGCTCCTTTCCAGAAGTACCCCGCATACCATTGACCGAGCCCCGGAATAATTGATAAATTCTCAGCTTTATCCACACTCTTTGGCTTCATCTTATTTGGAAGAATTTGTTCTACTTCCTCATCACTAAATTCAAATATATTTTCATCTGAAAGTAGTCGTCGAGCATCCTCCCAATTGAGCTGATCTACACTTAAAAGCACTTGAAGAAAGCCAACCCCCTCGAAGACTGCACGCTGGTTCCAAGGCT
>CAYGTD010000032.1:17769-19525 GCA_964352725.1 uncultured Roseivirgaceae bacterium | reverse complement strand
TTAAGAAAGGGTTTCTGCCAATAGTCTTGATTGGAACAGCGCTTTCAGCTCTACAACAACTTACAGGTATTAATGCGGTGCTTTATTATGGTGCAGATATTTTTGAAAAGGCATTAGGCTTTGGTCAAGAAGATGTGCTAAAGCAACAGATTTTGTTAGCAGGTGTAAACTTGGTTTGTACTTTCATAGCGATGTATTCAGTAGATAAATTTGGCAGAAAACCATTAATCTATGCAGGAAGTATTGGAATGATGCTCGGTTTTCTCTTACTAGGATTCACCTTAATGTTTGAGCAAGTGGGAATACTATCCTTAGTCGGAATTCTTTTGTTTATTGGCTCATTTGCTCTTTCTATGGGGCCAGTTGTATGGGTGTTGCTTTCTGAGATGTTCCCCAATAAAATTCGAACTGTTGCTATGTCAGTGGCGGTAGCTGCTCAGTGGGCTATGAATTATGTGGTCTCCCAATCATTTCCAGTGGTAGTAGATAGTGATGCAAATACAGGAGATTTTTGGAATGGATCTTTGCCCTATTTCATTTTTATAGGATTCATTGGAATTATACTTCTAATTACCAAACTGTATGTACCTGAAACCAAAGGAAAATCATTAGAAGAATTGGAAGGTGTATGGGGTAAGAAGTAGTATTTACTCTACATCTTTTGCGCATCTAAATCCAGTATGGGAAAGTCCTGAGTCTTTGTCTACGCTCATTCTTCTGGATGATCTATATCCTGAGCAATAGCTTTCATTGCAAAGAAAAGAGCCGCCACGAGTTACATATTTTTCTAAGTAGGGTTCTCTTGGGTCATATGATTTGTCAGGGCCAAGAGGGTCCAATACTTCCAATTCATTATTAGTTAATTGGTAGGCGGCTGCATGATATTTGTCTTGGCAAATCTCCCACACATTTCCTGCCATGTCATATAAGCCATATCCGTTTGGAGGAAAGGATTTAACAGGAGCTGTTCCATAGTATTTATCCAATTCCAGATTTTTATAAGGAAAAAGACCTTGCCAAAAATTAGCCTTGTTGTAAGCTTTCTCAATGGTCTCATTTCCCCATGGATACTTAGCATTATCTACACCGCCCATAGATGCCCATTCCCATTCTGCTTCAGTTGGTAGTCTCTTACCGACCCATTCAGCATATGCTCTAGCATCTTCATTGGCAATATGAACAACTGGGTGATTCATTCGGTCTTCAATGTCACTATTAGGCCCCTCTGGATGCTTCCAATCAGCTCCAATTTTCCATTCCCACCATTGAGCATAATCTGATAGATTTACTTGATTTGGAGTTGCTTTAAAAACGAGTGAACCTGGCTGAAGTACTGAATCAGGAGGTTTAGGAGTTCCTTGAGGTAATTGTTTTTTCATTTCACCCCAGTCAATAGCTCTTTCAGCTACCGTTTTATAATTGGTAGCTTTTACGAATTTGGCAAAATTTTTATTGGTTACTTCTGTCTCGTCCAAATAAAAAGGAGAAATTTTTACAGATCTAATAGGGAATTCATCTTTATCGGCCTGATCGCTTTTTCCTCCCATTTTAAAAGTCCCTGATGGAATATAAACCATTGAAGTATCAGGATTTTTTTGTTCATTATTGGAGGCACTGCAACCCAATATGAAAGCTAAAGTAAGAGCATGAACAGCATTAAAACGCATCAATCCCTATCTCCCCAAAATCCAAATAACCAGTTACCTCTTGCTTCAGGGTTGCTTGAGAGGAAAAATTCATCCACAGCTTCCATTAG
>CAYGTD010000032.1:0-17669 GCA_964352725.1 uncultured Roseivirgaceae bacterium | reverse complement strand
GCAATCCAATAGGTACGAAGTGCATTGATATAGCTTCTTTTAGCATTGTCTTTCTCAGTCAATGCGATGTTCAAGTTGGTAATATCTATTTTTCCTATTAGATATCTATTTTGAGCTACATCATATCTCTTTTGAGCTACTTCATCAGACTTTTTAGAAATTTCAATTTGCTGATTTAATACATCCAATTGTCTTACTTGAGTAAGAATCTCTTGCTCAAAGTTTTGTTCTTCTTGAGCGATGGTGTAATCGATGAGTTGCTTGTTTGCCAGCGCAGTTTTCATTCTTGCTTCATTTCTCCCCCAGTTGATGATAGGGACATTCAATGTCACATTGGCTATTTGCTGACTATTTGGATCCATGTAAGATTCATCGAAAGAAGAACCGGCGCTGTTGTAACCTACAGAGGCATTTAAATTGACTTGAAATCGCTGACCTTTTGCTTGTGCTACTTGTGCATCAGCTTCTAATCTTCTTCTCTCAAACGCTATGTAATCAGAACGATTATCTATCGCATATTGTAGTGCTAGATCTTCAGTGACAGCAAACACAGGAATTACTTCAGGAAGAGTTAAATCAAAGTTTTCATTTTCGTTTAATCCTATAAATGTCCTCAATCCTAGCCTTGAAGTTTGAAGATCTAATTGAGCTTGCGCTAAATCTTGTTTTGATCTTAATAACTGAAGTTCTACTTGAAGTAATTTATCCTCAGAGGCAGTTCCAATATTGTATCTTCCTTTTTCTATGTTGTAAATCGTATCATTGTTGGCAAGGTTAAATTGCGCAATTTGGAAATTGACTTGAGCATCTAGATAATCGAAAAATCGCTGAACAGCAGTTCGTGAAACAAATTCCATTTCTTCTACATAACTTCTTTTCGATTCTTCATATCGAATAGGTTCCGTTTTTTTATCCCATGCTAGTTCATTGAAGGCAAATAATGGTTGATTGAGTGTAATATCTACTATCGTAGATCTCCATCTTATATCATCTGAGACTAGGTCTTGAAATCTATTTGCCCGAGTATTAACAGAGATATTACCTCCAGTTAACGCAATTGGTTGAAACAAACCCAAATTTAGTGTTGAGTTGGATAATTCTACTGGGACAAAGTTAACGCTTCCATCTGGCTGAGGAGCAGAAGCAAATTGGCTGCTATAGCCAGGAAGTGTTCCACTCAAAGCTAGTTGTGGATTGTAATTAGCTCTAAACAATCTATACTGCCAAAATCTATTTTCTTTTCTTGTCTCGGCTTGTTTGGCAAGAGGAGATTGGCCCTTGGCGAGTCCAATTATATTTTCAAGAGAGTATACAGTTTGAGCTTCTGCCGTTGAAATAGCTAGCAGAAGGACTATACTTATTGTAATCTTATTCATATCTAAGAGAGGTAATAGGGTCTTGTAAAGCGGCTTTTCTTGCAGGAGCAATTCCAAAAATTAAACCAATAGCGGTTGCTACACCAAATGATATTAAGATGGAACCAAAAGAAATAACCGTTGGTATATCTGCAAAGTTGCTTACCGCAAAAGCCATGACTACTCCGAGAATTATTCCTATAAAACCGCCGCTCACACTGATCATCATGGATTCGAACATGAATTGATTAACAATGTCAGATTTTTTGGCTCCAATGGATAGGCGAAGACCTATTTCCTTTATCCGTTCTAATACCGAGGCTAACATAATATTCATGATACCTATTCCTCCAACAATCAATGAAATACCCGCAATAGCTCCTAATACATAACTAAAAATGTCATTTGTTCGTTGCTGCTGTTTAAGTAGAAGCTCCGGTATTTCTATCTCATAATCAATTACTTCTCGGTGCTTTCTTTCAAGCATCCTCACTACGACTTCAGCTGTTGTATTAAGCCTTTCTGTTTCTGAGACTTGGATCACCATTCTGTCAAGCTGATGATAATTTACATTTTGTACTGCCTCTTCTTCTGAGCTACCACCGCCACTTCCTCCAAAAAACATAAATGTGCCACCAGACCCACGGTTGGATGCTTGGATCATTTCTTCTGTTAAAAGCGCTCTATTTTTATAGCGGGATAAGACTGTTTGCAAAGGAGTATAAACATCCATGTTGTAGTCTCTAATTCCTAGCTTGCTAATACTTGTCTCGCTAATGTATCTCTCCTCTAACACTCCTATAACTTTTAGCCAGTTGGAGCCACACTTTATCATTTTGCCAACAGGGTTCTCCGAAGGAAAAAATCTAGCTTTGATGGACTTTCCGATGATACAAACTGCCTCACCTTTCTCCAGTTGTATATCATTAAACATTTTTCCCTCAGCTAATTGGAAATTAAAAATATCAAAATAAGAGGGCTCTACACCTACAAGCTTTGCAGATCTCCTCACACCATTTTTAATGATATAGGTTTCCAAAAGTATTTCAGGACTAATGGAAGTAATGCCTGGTATGGTTTCTAAGATGGATTTTTTATCATCTAATGTTAAGCCAGGTGAGAATTTTTTTGATTCCTTTTGTCCCTCTTCTTCAGCAAGGTCTTCTTCTGTCTGCTCTACAATAGGTTTTACAATGATGTTGTTGACACCTACTAATTTGATTTGCTCAATGATCTCCTGCTGAGCACCATTCCCAATGGCCAGCATGGCAATAACAGCCGCAACACCAAAAATAATACCAAGGGCTGTCAAGATGGAACGCATCCTGTTTGCGAAAACTGCCTCTATGGCAATTGACAGATTTGCTAGTAATCTTTCTCGTTTCATCCTAGTTACCCCCTCTTCCAGACCACTGGCCTCTAGCTGGTTTTTTCTCTTCCTCGAGTTCCTCTTCCACCTGCTTTTGCATTCTTTTGCCATTCATTTCTGGAAGAAGTTCTACTGATTCTTTCTCCATTCCTTGAATGCTTGATAAACTGACAACATCATTTTCATTCAGACCAGCTAGAATTAATACATATTCTGTATTAGCATCACCAATCATCACTTCTTGTTTTGTGGTTTTTAGGCCATCCTTCTTGTAGACATACGTGATAGAATCAAATTCAGAATGTAGGGACTCCAGTGGAATGAAAAGGCCATCTTCAACAGTTTTTGTAATAATGTTATTACTTGTGGTCATTCCTGGTTTAAGAAGTGGATCCTCTCCAAATACTTCAATAATGACTTCAAAAACCTTGGCGTCAGAATTAGGCCTTTGTTCTCCCACATTAGCTACTTTGCTCACTTTCCCTTTCAATTTTTTGTCTGGGAATGCATCAAAACCAATTTCAACATTTTGTCCTCTTTTTACTTTTCTGATGTCAACTTCATTGACATACGTCTTAGAAAGCATCTCAGAAAGGTCTGGTAATGTTGCCACTACTGGATCCCAAGCACCAATTTGTGAGCCAGCTTTTACCGCTTTCCCATCAAAGCTTTTCTGATAAATTAGCATGCCATCTTCTGGCGCTAAAACAGTAAACTCTTTTGAAAGAGAGGTAAGCCCTTCCAATTCGTTTCTAACTTTGGAAAGCTCTGCGGCAGCTTGTCTCATTTTAGCTGCATTTTGCTGTTTTTTGATTTGATAATTCTCAGTTGCTTGAGTTAATGATCGCTTTGATTTTTCTAAATCAATTTCTGCTTTTTTTATTGTTGCTGGTGGCTCAAATTGAGATTGCTCTACCACTAATTCTTTTTCCGTAATCGCATACTGCAGGTTATCAATTTCATCCCTTGACTGTCTCATAGCCAAAGTAGTATCTAGCTTAGTTTGAGTGAATTGTGATTGTTGATTATCCAGTGCGAGCTGCGCATCTTTTAATTTCCCAGTTAGTTCTGAAGGATCCAATCTAGCTACATATTGACCTTTTTTAACGAAGGTTCCTTCATCAATAATATCTTGAATGGTCACATTCCAGATTCGGTAATTTCGCAAACCATTTGGACCAGTTATTTTTACTGAGTTTTTGGCATCCAATGAGCCTGAAGTCATTATATCAACTACAAATTCTCCTTTTTCTACCTGTACTACTACATCAGTTCCAGATTCTGAAGAATTGCTTGTAAATACAACAACTAGAATGATGACTAGAGCAATGGCGCCCCCAATCAATACTTTATTTCGTGCCATAGGATAGGTTTTATTTTAATTACTTGGTTTTAATTCTAAGGTTACTGCTACTTGATGAATTTTATTAATTGAAAGTTTCAGTAGTTAGCCAAACTTTTCTAATCGCTTTTTGTTCATCCGAGGGATTTTCTGCCAATTCCATGCCATGTTTCTGAGAAGATTTAACTAATTGTGCTTTGGCTTTCAATTTTACTTCTTTGATTTTTCCCTTTACTACTCTTTTCACTATCACAACTACTTTGTCTCCTTTTTCAGTATTGGTATAGAAATCTTGAATGATTTGACCAAAAGTATTAGGTGTCATTTCTTCACCATTCCATTTTAATATTATATCATCTTTTTTGAATCCAAGTGATTTTCCAAAAGAGTTGAGATTATCAATGCTTCTTACATAGATTTCTTCGTCATCATTCATCCCTGGCGAAAACTTTCCCGCAGTGATAACCATATCTTCACTTTCCGAAGTATAGTTGATCCCAGCCCATGCTAGTATCTCCTGATATGGAAGAGGATCAGATCCTCCTACATATTTATCAAGGAAAGCTCTTACGTCTTTATTGGTTATTTTCTCTATTTCATCAAATAATTGATCGTCTTTAAACGATTTATTAGGTCCATAAAGCTTAGCAAGTTCTCTTAGTACACCCTGAAGATCATTTCCTCCATTGGTGGATTTTATAATGGTAAGATCTAAACACATAGCAATCAAAGCCCCTCCAGCATATACATCTCCGTATCTTCTCTCATTTTTTGGTTCTAAAATATTCTGGCTAAACTCTGTGTAAGGAATGTCTACATTGTATTGTTCTTGTTGACTCATTTTGCTCTGCATTTCTCCCAAAAAGTCGTCTATTCCATATAGACCGTATTTGATCTGCACATGCTGAGAAGCATATTCGGTCACTCCTTCATAGAGCCATAAGTGTTTACTCATTTTAGGATCTATATAGTCAAAGTCACCGATTTCTTCCGAATGAATGTTGAGTGGTGTAACAATATGAAAGAACTCATGTGCTGCGACATCTTTCACTGTTTGACTGATTCTTTGAGGATCCATTTCTGGTAACGTGTAAAGGGACGAGTAAGAATGCTCTAGCGCTCCCATAGCTCCTGAGATACTTTGTCCATCGAAGAGGTAGATAAGGTAGGCATAGCGATCAACTGGTAGCTTACCGCCAAGATAATCTGCCTGTGCCTCCATTAACTCATCAATATTGTCCATTACATCAGATGCCTTCAATACCTTGTTTGGAGAATAAACAGATACTAAAATGTCTGCACCTGCTATGTTTTTAGTGATCGTGTCCGGCTCACAATACATAATCGGAGCGTCAGCTAGAAAATTAAAATTAGATGCCTCGAATGTGTCTGAAGTTGAAGTTGATGAGGCTTTTTTTAGAGAGGTTGCTCCAAAGATATTTTCATCATGCTTGATGGTTAACTCAAAAGGCTGAAACTTTAAACCATCGATGTAACCAACAAAGCCAAATGTGTTCATCACAAAAACATTTCTATCAGCTTCAATACTCATTCCCCCTGGTTCAAAAAGCTTATTCTTCCCGTATCCAGAAAACTCATCAAATGAATCTTCAATCCAATAGGTGATTTTTGAAAGTTTCTTAGCGTCTTCAATAACCCATTTATTGATTGAAGTATTCTTGAAGCTTAATTCGTTCCCTTCGGCATCTAGTGCTTTGAAGTCATCAACAAATCTCCCAAAATCAGAAATGCTATATGTACCAGGAACAATCTTGGCCATATGGTATTCTACCGTTTCTGTTTCAATCGTTGGAACAATAATTTCAACTGGAACTTTGTCTTCACTCGCTTTGGTCAGATCAATAGTGACTTGGTATTTCTGCTGCGCAGCAGATAGAAATGAAATAACAAAGAATGATACTAAAAGGGTACTTCGCATGTGGTCTAGATTGTCAAAATGTTTGCAAGTTTAACAGCTAACAACCACGGATATTTCATGAGGTTGATTTAATTATATGAAAGGTAATGTTGTGCTTTTAACTGGTCATAAATATCATTGCAAGATGAGGATTATTTTACTCCTAGCTCTTTTATCTCGTGTTGTTTTAAATGCACAACCTCAAAGTCCACCAATTGAAAGTCCACCTAATGGAATTTACTTAAAAGGGAACCTTTATATGGATGCTACTGAGGTGTCAAATATCAATTGGCTGGAGTATGGGTTTTACATAAGGCAAGATTCATCTACTGAATATGTAGCAGCTAACATGCCATCAAAGGAAGTCACGAAAAACTACAGACCTGAATATTATGGACATCCTAAATACCGCTATTATCCGGTTGTTGGGATTTCTTATGAACAAGCAATGAACTATTGTAAATGGAGGTCAGATGTAGTAAATCTTAAATTAGCTAAGGATAGTAAAAGATGGAGAATCAATTATCGATTACCAACTGAAAAGGAATGGGAGATGGCAGCTCAATCAATTGATACGTTGAAATTTGTAAGATCTGAGTACGATAGACCTGATTTTTATTTTAAAGACAATCGAAAACTCTTTAGAGAACTTTTCCCAGATAGGGATATTAATTTCAGGCAGCTAAAAAATGAGATAAGGGCATATAAAAAATCTAAAGTGCCAGAATTTGTAATCGATTATGAAAAACCATGGTTTATATTAAATGAGGAGAAACTACCCAAGTCCATATATGAACATTCTATTTCTCAAAGTGCAGATGAGTATCAGCACTTGATTGGAAATGTCGCTGAAATGGTTTTAGAAAAGGGAATTGTGAAAGGTGGTAGTTGGCGCCATATATTGGCGACTAGTTTTCCCTCAAAACGACAGGAGATTAATCCTACAAAAGTCTATGATTGGGTAGGGTTGCGGTGTATTGGTGAAGTGTATAAAATAGAAGATAATGAGAATAAAAAACCCTAAACCAATAACTTGATTTAGGGTTTAGTTGAAGTTTTTTAACTACTACTTACTTTCTGCGTTACTTGCTCTTTTTCTGGCGTTCTCGTCAAGGTGTATTTTCCTCATTCGAATAGAACCTGGAGTTACCTCTACGTACTCATCTTTTTGTATGTACTCCAATGCTTCTTCTAAACTGAACTTCTTTGCAGGAACAATTTTAGCATTGTTGTCTGTACCAGAAGTACGCATGTTGGTCAGTTTCTTACCCTTTTGGATATTCACAACCAAATCACTCGCTCTGGAGTGCTCTCCAATCACTTGTCCCATGTAAAGATCTACACCTGGATCTACGAAGAATGTTCCTCTGTCTTGTAGTTTATCTATGGAATAAGCTGTTCCAGGGCCATTTTCAATAGAGATTAAAGAGCCATTAATTCGTCCTGCGATAGGGCCTTTGAAGGGCTGATAATCTTTTAGTCTATGTGACATCACTGCTTCACCAGCAGTAGCTGTCAGCATGTTGTTTCTTAGTCCAATCAAACCTCTTGAAGGCACTTCGAATTCCAAGTGTTGAATATTTCCTTTTGGCTCCATGATTTTTAACTCGCCTTTTCGTTGAGTTACCAATTCGATTGCCTTACCTGCATAGTTATCTGGTACATCAATCACCATTAATTCAATTGGCTCCAATTTTTCGCCATTATCGCCTTCTTTGAAAAGTACTTGCGGTTGACCAACTTGAATTTCATATCCTTCTCTTCTCATTGTTTCTATCAAAACAGATAAGTGAAGGACACCTCTACCGAATACTAAAAATTTATCCTCTGAATCAGTTTCCTTAACTCTTAGTGCTAGATTTTTCTCTAACTCCTTCATCAAACGATCTCTAAGGTGGCGTGAAGTCACGAATTTCCCTTCTTTACCAAAGAATGGAGAATCATTGATGGTGAAGAGCATACTCATAGTAGGCTCATCAATTGCGATTCTAGCAATGATTTCAGGATTTTCAAAATCAGTCAATGTATCACCAATTTCAAATCCTTCGATTCCAGTTACCGCACATATATCACCTGCTCTTGCAGATTGTACTTTTCTTTTTCCAAGACCTTCAAAAACGTGAACTTCTTTCACTTTTACCTTTTTCAAAGAACCATCTCTCTTACTAATACCTAGATTAGCACCTTCCTTAATTTCTCCTTGTACAATTCGACCAATAGCAATTCGTCCTGTAAAGGCTGAGTAATCCAATGAGGTAATTTGCATAGAAGGAACACCTTCTTTGTATTGAGCCGGAGGGATCACCTCAATTATTTTATCCAATAATGGAGTGATATTGTCAGTTGGTTTTTTCCAATCTTCACTCATCCATCCTTGCTTACTAGATCCGTAAAGCGTATGGAAATCCAGTTGTTCTTCTGTTGCATCCAATGAGAACATTAAGTCAAATACTTGCTCATGTACTTCATCAGGACGACAATTTTCTTTGTCCACTTTGTTTACTACCACGATAGGTTTAAGTCCAAGACCTATAGCTTTTCCAAGTACGAAACGTGTTTGAGGCATTGGCCCTTCAAATGCATCGCAAAGAAGGATAACACCATCTGCCATTTTCAATACTCTTTCTACTTCACCACCAAAGTCGGAGTGACCTGGAGTATCAATGATGTTGATTTTTACTCCCTTGTATTCAGCAGATACATTTTTAGAAAGAATAGTAATGCCTCTTTCTCTTTCAAGGTCATTGCTGTCAAGGATTAATTCACCCTTCTCTTGATTCTCTCTAAATTCTTGAGTTGCGTAGATGATTTTGTCTACGAGTGTGGTTTTGCCATGGTCAACGTGCGCGATGATGGCAATATTTCTGATTTCTTGCATGCGTTATTAATTCGGGCGCAAAATTACTTCTATTAATCGCCAATTGGTGCTCTCTTTAAAAAAAAATATCGATTTATTTGGTTTTTTAATAATGTAAAATAAACTTTACAAAAAGTAAAGTAATTACGACTATGAAAAATTTTGATAACATTAATCATTTCTTATTACCCCCTCAATTTAGAAAGTATGGGCTTGTTTTAATTTTTGGTGGATTACCGACTATTCTTTTAGTAATGGCAGTAGTTGTTTTAAAATGGAGAGATTCGAATTTCAGTACATTCTGGAGTGAGTGGGGAGGTTATCTTCTACATTTACCTATATCCATTGGACTTTTTTGGATGCTTTTTTCGTCTGAGTACGAAGAAGATGAAATGTATTTGAACCTTCGTTTAAAATCGATGTTTCATGGAATTAAATTTATTTTTGTTGCCATTTTGATGTTACCAATTTTCTCCTTTGGATCATACTACCTTGGAATTAGTGAAAAGTTGAAAACGCCTGATGTAGGCGGAAACCTTGCCGTGGTTAGCCTTTTGCTTGTCTATGCATATGGATCTTATTGGTGGTTGAAAAAGCAATTTATCTTGGAGTTGAAAGAAAATGAGGAATAGTATCCGTGTTGAGCGGGCCAAGCTCAATCTCACTCAGGAAGATTTGGCTAAGAAAATAAATGTTTCTAGACAGACCATTAATTCGATTGAGAAAAATAGATATGTTCCATCGACAGTTCTGGCATTAAAAATGTCAAAAATCTTTCAAATACCAGTAAATGATTTTCTTGAATTGACTGAAGGCGATTAAGGCTCGAACAAGTCTTTATATTTGCGGTTTCTTATCGAATTTATGAAGCAACAATACAAAAGACATACGATTACAGCGGCACTTCCATACGCCAATGGACCGGTTCACATAGGACATTTAGCGGGAGTTTATGTGCCTGCCGATATCTATGTGAGATACCTAAGAAATAAAGGAGAAGATGTTGCTTTTATCTGTGGGTCTGATGAGCATGGAGTGGCGATAGAATTACGAGCTAGAAAAGAAGGGAAGACGCCTCAAGAAGTAGTTGATTTTTATCATGAGCAAATTAAAAGCTCATTTGATCAATTTGGGATAAGCTTTAATATCTACAGTCGCACAAGCTCTAAAGTACATCACAAGACAGCTTCAGATTACTTTAAGAAATTGTATGAAGCAGGGAAGTTTACGGAGACAACTTCAGAACAATTTTATGATGAGACGGAGAATCAATTTCTTGCAGACAGATATATAAAAGGAACATGTCCGACATGTTCTTTTCCTGAGGCCTATGGTGATCAATGTGAAAATTGTGGATCTACCTTGAGTCCATCAGAATTGAAAAATCCTAAATCCATGTTAAGCGGCGAAGCACCGATCATGAAGGAAACCAAGCATTGGTATTTTCCATTAGATCAGTATGAGGATTGGTTGAAACAATGGATTCTTGAGGATCATAAAGAGTGGAAAGCCAATGTTTACGGACAGTGTAAAAGCTGGATAGACAATGGATTGCAACCCCGACCAATGACGAGGGATTTGAAATGGGGAATTCCTGTGCCAGTGAAAGGAGTAGAGGGGAAAGTGCTTTATGTGTGGTTTGATGCCCCGATTGGTTATATCTCAGCGACGAAGGAATGGGCAGAAAAGGAAGGAAAGAATTGGGAAGATTATTGGAAGTCAGATGACACACGACTTCTTCATTTTATTGGGAAAGATAATATAGTATTTCATTGTGTGATTTTTCCAGCACTATTGAAGGCTGAAGGTTCTTATATTTTGCCTGACAATGTACCCGCAAATGAATTTCTTAATCTCGAGAGCAATAAAATATCGACATCTAGAAACTGGGCAGTTTGGTTACATGAATACTTGGAAGAATTTCCAGACAAGCAAGATGTACTCCGCTATACTTTGACCGCAAATGCACCTGAGACCAAAGACAATGATTTTACTTGGAAGGATTTTCAAACCAGAAACAATTCTGAACTAGTAGCCATCTTTGGCAATTTCGTTAATAGAGCGGTGGTATTGACACATAAATATTTTGAAGGGAAAGTTCCAGCCAGAAATGAACTACAGCCAATTGATGAGGAAGTGATTGCAGCAGTGAAAGCTATTCCTGCAAAAGTAGAAGCATCACTAGATCAATTTAAGTTTAGAGAGGCACTAGCCAACATGATGGAGCTTGCGAGAATTGGGAATAAGTATCTAGCTGAAACTGAGCCTTGGAAGTTGATTAAAACGGATCAAAGCAGAGTAGAAACGATATTGAATATTGCGCTACAGATCAGCACCAATCTCTCTATTTTATGTGAGCCGTTCTTGCCTTTTACGGCTGAGCGATTGTTAAGAATACTGAATACAGATGTGAAAAATTGGTCTGATGCTGGTAGTGTTGATTTACTATCGAATGGACATCAAATGAATAAAGCGGAATTACTTTTTGAAAAGATTGAGGATAAGACAGTAGAGGAGCAAGTGGATAAATTATTGGAAACAAAGAAGATGAACGAACAAGAAAATAGTGTGCCAGAAGTGGCGCCAATGAAAGAAGAAATTGTATTTGACGATTTCATGAAGATGGACCTGAGAGTAGGGGAGATCAAAACTGCGGAGGCAGTCGAGAAATCTAATAAACTCTTAAAGTTCACAGTAGACATGGGTTCAGAAACAAGAACTATTCTTAGTGGCGTGGCTAAACACTTTTCTCCAGAGGAAATGATTGGTAAGAAAGTAACGGTGATGGCAAACCTTGCTCCACGAAAAATTATGGGAGTGGAATCACAAGGCATGTTGCTTTTTGCAGAGAATAGCGATGGAAAATTAGTGGCTGTAAACCCAGGTAAAGAAGCTCAGAATGGAGCTGTGATTGCTTAACTTTAGTCAAATAAAAATAGAATTAATCAGACTGTCTCAAAAGCTAAACGTCATTGTGAATGCAGTGAAGCAATCTTATAAAAGGGACATTTAAGAGGTCAATGATTGCTTCGATTCCTCTCGATGACGGATATAAAACACTTTTGAGACAGCCTTTTTTTTATAAAACTTGGGAATATGCCATATATAAAGCAAGAAGATAGAGCCAAACTGGATGCGATTGTGGATGAAATGAAAAAGGCTGATCTAGTCGCAAATGGTGATTTAAACTATTTGCTTTATGCTTATTGTAAGAGGCATATTATCCCGTCTTACAATAACTATAAGAACTTCATTGGGGAGTTAAATCAATGTGCTACGGAGATTGAAAGAAGAATTTTGGCGCCTTATGAAGATGAGAAGATCAAAGAGAATGGGGATGTTTAAATCTTATTGCGCTATTTCTAAACCTTATGTAAGTTAACTCTGATTATTTTTCAGCTTTAAAGCTAAGACTACCATCAAAGCAATCCATGGAGTTCCATGTAGCAGTGTATCAAACCAATCCATTAGCTTCATTCCATTCGCTCCTCCAGCTATCCATTTCAATTTACCAATTATATGTGGTTCAGGAGAAAATGGAGCTAAACCAAGCGTTAAGCAGAGCACTATAAGCAGAGCAATCGGATTACTTTTCTTCATTTTATTTTGATTTATAGTGTCTTATTTACAATCCTAGTCTAAAGCTTAATTTCACTCCAAATTTGTTTTCATCTCCATCCAGATAAGTAAGTCGATGAAAGGCTCCAATAGAAGCTACTTTAAAAATATTTTCTACCGCATATCCTACTTCCAGGTATGGGGTTGAAGTCAATTTTTTAAATGGAAGTATTGGATTATTATCCATGTCCATATCAAATCTTGTTGCTTCAATATTTGAATTATTTATTTTTCCCCAAAACGCATTGGCAGTTACCGCTGATCGTAATTTCAATTTTCTAAAAAGAGGGATTCTGTTAAAAATGAATCCTTCAAAAGAATGGCGATACCTAAATTCAACATATTGACTCGCGGAAAATTCAAAGAAGTCCATAAGGTTGTAAGCAAATCCTACTGAGAACGGAGTTTCATTCCCTATGGGGTTAAAAAGGAGGGAGTAAGGAACATCCCCAATGACAGCTCCAGCTCCGATTTTAATATTTGATATACCGAAAAGACCCATTTTTTGTCTTTTTCGAACACTGAATTTGAACTTGTGATAGGTAAAATCCGCACCAAATAGGTCAGATCCGTATGAGTAGGAAAAGTCATAGATGGGATGACGAATCATTCCCATACTTAACCTTTCATTATCATTGATAATGATGATTTCATCTCTTCCGTAATGAATGGAGAAAGTAGCTTCATTTATCTCATAATTGGAACGTATAGTAGTTCTACTGTCATCCACATAGTATTCGAAATCAAACAAAGGCTGAAGCCTCTCATGCTTTGTAGAAATTTCTGCTGTTAAGCCTTGACCAATTTGCTTCAGAAAACTCAATTGGTATTTGTTCTTTAAAAAAGGTTGAGTGAGCGTGCCGAAGCGACTAAATGTGTAGAAGAAACTGGTTGGATCAATATCTTCATTGATTAGCCAAATTTGATCCACTTCTTTTTGTTGCGAATACTTCCACTCCGTCCAAGTATCCTTGTTGGTTACTAAAGCGGCGTAAAATTTATACTTAAAGCGCTCATCATCAAACCCATAACCCATGTATCCGCCAAGAGTTAACTTATTACTGAAGTCAATATTGGTACGCATTCCCATACCTAGTCTCAAACCTTCTATATTGTTATTGCCGAAGAATGTGGAGTAAGGACCAATATCAATTTTACCAGTTTTTATATAGCCCGTAG
The DNA here is from genome assembly GCA_964352725.1 of uncultured Roseivirgaceae bacterium. Taxonomy (GTDB): domain Bacteria; phylum Bacteroidota; class Bacteroidia; order Cytophagales; family Cyclobacteriaceae; genus Ekhidna. The sequence goes on along the minus strand of CAYGTD010000032.1, from coordinate 4,031 downwards.
CTAAGAACTTACTAGTCTCCGTCACATTTCTTACAACCGGGATTTGTTTCAATGTATCAATCATGGAGAATAGGTGTATTTCTGTAGACGAGAGCGAATCGTGTCTCGCCTCTGCCCAGTATTCTTCACTAGTTTCTCTGACTGAGGGTGCCATTGAAATAGAGTTTAAATAGAAGCGATCCTCTTTAGGAGAATTGACTACTACGTCTCTATTGGAAATGTAAAATTTGGTCAATAATCCAGCTGTCTTTTGAGATACAGAATTAAAGTCAATAACTACACGTGTCTTCGCAGGAAGCCAAGGGCCCGCAGTTGTTTGCTGTAGCTCTTGCTGAACTTTTATTTTGTCAATGAAATTGAGATTGGAATTTTTAGCAATAATGGCGTCTACTTGCTTGAGTGCATATTCATCTTTCGTGACCCACATAGTGCCTGTAAATGCAAGATCAAGTTCCTGCTTTGGTAAAAATTCAAGCACATAGCAAAATTTTTCACCGATGAATACACTGTCAATGAGTTCATAATCATAAATCATTTTCCATCCGTTAGCGATGGGACTGGCAAACTCTTTACCAACGATGTTAAGCCAGTTTTGATAGAAGTTATATTCTTGATAGGTACTTCCTATTAGCTGGGAAGTAAGACTTCCGTCCGTAACTCCTACACCACTAACTTTCGTTCGCATAATTCTTTCATGCTTGGCCGCAGGATTATTCTTAAAATAAAACCTAGAAATGGCCTCTGACATCAAGACGGGTAAAATGGGTTTTCCATCATCTCCAGCAACTTGGCTCGCGCTATCCATGACATCCAAAATTTTGGTCATGAATTTTCTTTTGCGCATTTCCTCCGTGATGTTATCAATATCGAATTCTGTTCTTACGTAGCTTTCATACTCATAAGCAGACAAGTTCTTTTTATCATTACTATCCTTATTTTCAATGACTTTCCGCATTACTGCAAAGGCAGGATTTTCCCCTGGAGTCACGACTATTTCCATCAGTGTTGTCACATCCTCTGCCAATTGAAAATTGATAGCTTGATTTTGTCCTCTGATAATTGCCTTAGTTCTTTTTTTAAACCCAATGTAGGTTACAGATAAAGAGTCTACTTGGGAGGATGTTGACACAATAAAGTTCCCATCAAAATCAGTGATAGCACCTTCAGTAGTACCTGTAAAAAAAACCGTTGCAAAGGGCACTGGAGAGCCAGTATCAACCTCTGTTACTTTCCCTGAAACAGTAGTTTTCTGGCCAACAATGAAGGTGAAACTTAGAAGTAAGACTAAACCGATTATTATTCTCATTGCGGATTGAAACTCAGCAAAGAGACAGAAATTGTTTTTAAAAGTTTCTCTAAAATGGATAAAAGTCTATTAGATTGATTTCATTCTATTCTGAAAAAGGATTCGACCATCGTTCATCGGCATAAACATTACTTCCAGATAATGTCTTTATGAAAGCTACTACAGCTTCTATTTCATCAGAAGTCATATTTAAGTTTTGACCATCGCTTCCCCGCGGCAAAAGTCTTCTGTCCAAATTATTATTCCCAGTTGCATCAATATCATCGTAATGAGCGAGTACATCTTCGAATGTGTCAAAATCTCCAGTATGCATCAAAGAACCATTCAATTCTCCATTGCTATTGAAGATATCCCTTAGAGATGGCGATCTTGTCACATTTTGATCTGTCCCATCTCCATTGAGCGAAGCAATGACCCCATTATTATTGGAATTAGGATCAATATCAAATTCTGGGGCTCTGTGGCATACATCACAACCCAATCCCCCTGCTACTCTCACACCATTATTATTAAAATCAGGACGTTCCAAAAAAAGACTTCTTCCTTCATTTTCCTGAGTTGTAAAATTTGGGAGGTTATCATTATTTCCATTAACCTGTGCTCTACCTATATCGTATTTCGAATCGAAAGATTGGATACTTCTTATGAACTGCGCTAAAGCATTTTGCATCCTACTTTCTGAGACACTCTTATCTCCGTAGACGAAAGTGAAAAGTTCATTGTAATATGCTATCGACTCTAGTTTTTCAGCTAAATCATTAAAGCTTTGATCTCCTTCGGTCCCACTAAATCCCATTTCAGTATGATCTTGAATGGGCATTGTGGTTTGCTCCTCTAGAGTACCTGCTCGCTCATCCCAAAAGAAGTTGTCTTCTTCCGCAAAACGTGCGTTTATTAATCTCATGGAGTGTCTCCCAGTGGTTCCATTCACTCCAATCGATGCTTGCAAATCATCACCAAAACCAAATTCTTGTTTATGGCAACTGGCACATGATATGGTATTATTACTCGATAGATTTTTATCGTAAAATAGTACTCGACCTAAAAGAGCTCCTCCATCTGTAATTTCATTGCCATTCGTATTGTCTTCACTGATGTAGTTTGGATATGCTTGATTGGCGTAGTTGGGCAGGTTATTCAAATCAATGTTGTCGCCAAATGTTTCTTGCAGAGCATCTTGAATTATTTCGCGATCCGTATTTATAATTTCTGGATCACTTTTATTGCATGATGTGAGAAAGAATGTAAATAATACAATGGTTAGTCCTTTTAGTATGCTCATGTTCTTACTATTTGATTTCTGTACTAAGACGATGAAATTTGGTTTTTACTATTTTTAATAAATAATAATAGATGGATTTAACATTTTTTAAGGTTTAACTCACTTACACCTTCGATAAAACATAAAATTCATTTTGTGTACCATTTCTAACCATTCAAATAAATTAACACCCACTTTTCAATTGAAATTTTTAAATTCCTTTATCAAGCAGTCAATCTATTCCAGAGTGGATGCTTCTATTAAAAGGATTTTTTAAAACTAAACTCAACGCATGAAAAGGAGAGATTTTATAAACATTGCAGCAATGGGTGCTGGAGCAACTATGTTGCCCATGTCGCTTCTTGGTAACTCTATTCCTGTAGAAGCCCTTCTGGCACCTGGATTAGATGTTGGCCAGAAAAAGGTGCTAGCTGACGTAGCGTTAAATACAGCTCGATCTTTAGGAGCTAGTTACGCAGATGCACGAATTGGTCGCTACCTCAACCAATTTGTTTTTACAAGAGAAGATAAGGTGCAGAATGTAGTCAATACCGAATCGTTTGGTGTTGGTGTACGTGTCATAGCAAATGGTACTTGGGGGTTCTCATCTACCATTGATGTAACACCGGAAGGAATTAAGAAGGCCACAGAGATTGCTGTTTCAATTGCCAAAGCAAATAGCAAGATTCAGGATGATCCAGTAGTATTGGCGCCAGTCAAAGGGCATGGTGAAGTATCATGGAAAACACCGATTGTAAAAAATGCGATGGAGGTACCTATCACCGAAAAAGCTGATTTGCTGTTGTCTGCCAATGATGCAGCTATGAAAAATGGAGCAAACTATGTGAACTCTGCACTTTTCATGGTGAACGAACAAAAATATTTCGCCTCTACAGAAGGATCATATATAGATCAAGATGTGCATAGAATATGGCCGTTCATGAATGTGACTTGTATTGACCCTAAAGAGGGTAAGTTCAAAACTCGTCAAGGGTTGAGTGCTCCAATGGGACTTGGATATGAATACATGGACCCAGATCCAAATGAATTAATGGACAGTCCTGCAGGAGTTAAGCTATATCGTAATAGATATGATATTGTAGCTGATGCAACGGATGCTGCCAATCAAGCAAAAGAAATGCTTTCTGCTAAATCCGTAGAGCCAGGTAAATATGATCTCGTTTTAGAACCAAATCACTTAGGACTAACCATTCATGAGTCAGTGGGTCACCCATTGGAGCTAGATAGGGTGTTGGGTTATGAAGCAAATTATGCTGGGACTTCATTCGCTACATTGGATAAATGGAAATCAGGAGACTTCAACTATGGCAGCAAACTGGTAAATCTGGTTGCAGATAAAACGCAGGTAGGATCACTAGCTGCAGTAGGGTACGATGATGAGGGAGTGAAATGTAAAGAGTGGGATTTGGTAAAAGAAGGAACACTTGTAAACTATCAAGCGAT
>CAYGTD010000031.1:0-19815 GCA_964352725.1 uncultured Roseivirgaceae bacterium | reverse complement strand
AAAAATCAGCTAGTATAAAGTTGACTGTAGTTTTACTGTCCCTTTTCTTTGCATGATCTATCATTTTTTCAGAAAGGTCAAGAAAGTGTACCTGCTTACATTTTGGTAGCGCTTCCAGCAATTTCCCTGTTCCCCCTCCAAGAATTAGAACAGTCTCTGATTCTTTGACCTCAGAGAAGAAGTAGGTTTGACTCTCAATTAAGGATTTACCAAATACAAGTGCAGATAGAACATCGTAGAAAGGTGCTATAAAATTGAAGTTGTTTGTCACAGCAGCTCAAATAAAGCAGGAATCAAAAAAACTCCATCGCCAATCATGCGATAAATACCTGATTTTGATAAGCGTCCCTTTCTTAAAACCATTATTGCAAAAACAGCAAACACAATTAAGAAGTAGAGTGAAATCAAATCGAAATTGAGGATAGTAAATGCCATTCCTATGGAGATCAATAGTAAGCAGAGCTTCTCTACGTTTTTGGATTTCCATTTTGTAGCTATCGAATTAAATCGATCCTTTCGATCCTCTTCTTCTTCAAACCAGCTAAAAAGAATCAGGTTTAAAAAAGTAGCAATCAAAAGCAGACTGAAAATAAACCCGTCAAATTGCTTTGCTAAAACAAATGGTGCAAGCAAAATTCCACTGGTATAAATGATGGAGACATACAGCTCCTTCAGTCCATTTTTAGACAACCAGTTTTGAATTGTGAGGTATATCAATGACAATGCACCAAGCACGATTCCAGCAAAAAGAATCATCATTGGAACCATAAAGACGCAAAAAATACAAAATAGAATCACAATGCTCATGACGATTTTTAGCACATTTTCATTTTGCTCATGAAACAGGTATCTAGAGCGCTTGGGCTTCTTGGCTTGTTTAGTGTCACGAAGATGATCTGTTGTGTAGATCAACCAGACTGCAGATGCAAGAAGAAAGTAAACAGGAAGACCAACATCTACATTGGCTTGGACACAAAAAAATCGGAGCAGTATAACTGCTCCGATTACTATGTCTATGGATAAATGTTGAAGTACCGAATAGAATCGGCCGATCATTATGCTTTAGCTAATGCTTCCGCTCCTCCAACAATCTCTAAGATTTCTTTTGTAATAGCTGCCTGACGAGTTCTATTGTATGTCAAACGAAGTTCCTTCAATAAATCATCCGCATTTTCTGTCGCTTTATCCATTGCTGTCATACGCGCACCATGCTCAGATGCATTCGACTCTAGCAACGTTTTGTAAAACTGAATTTTTAATGATTTTGGAACTAACTCTTGAAAAATGAGTTCTTTAGATGGCTCGAAAATATAATCTACCTCAGTGTTAGTCTCGTCCTTACTTTCAACCTCCTGTATTGGTAAAAACTGCTCTTGCTTTACGATTTGAGTAGCTACATTTTTAAATTCATTGTAGACGATCTCTACCGCATCATATTCCCCTTTAACAAACCCTTCCATCGCCTTTTCTGCTACTTCTTTTGCTTCAGCAAAATTAAGATCACCAAACATATGAGAGTAGCCTTCTATTACATTGTACTTTCTTTTCTTGAAAAATTCCAATGCCTTTTTACCAACAGGTAAAATTTGTAGACTTCCACTTGCCTCGACTGAACTATACTTCTTCGCTATTAATGCCTTAGTGCTTTTGAAAACACTAGTATTAAATCCTCCACATAAACCTCTATCTGAGGTTACTACAATCAAAAGCACATTCTTAATTGCTCTTTCTTCAGAGTAAGGGTTATCACTAGCATCAGTCCCACCTGCAGATACGTTCTGAATAATTTCAGAAAGCTTTTGCGAGTAGGGTCTCATCTGAATGATACGATCCTGTGCCCTTCTCAACTTAGCAGCTGCCACCATTTTCATAGCTTTAGTGATCTGCTGAGTAGAAACTACTGATTGAATCCTTCCTTTTACTTCTTTAAGATTGGCCATTTAGTAATGCTAAATTCGTTGATTCTTAATTATGTCTTGTCGCGATATCTTTTGCGATTTCTTCTGTTTTAGCAACAGCTTCATCACTCAATTTACCAGCTTTAAAGTCAGCCAAAGCCTCTTTACCTACCGTTCTCATTGCCTCAATGAATTCAGTTTGGAAAGCTCTTGCTTTACTCACAGCTACTTTATCCATGAATCCTTTAGTGGAAGCGTAGATAATGGCAACTTGCTCCTCTACCGGTACCGGAGAGAACTGAGCTTGCTTCAATATTTCTTGATTCTTTCTACCTCTATCGATGGTTCTCTGTGTAGATGCGTCCAAATCAGAGCCGAATTTAGCAAAAGCTTCAAGCTCTCTAAATTGTGCTTGATCTAGCTTCAATGTACCAGAAACCTTTTTCATCGACTTGATCTGAGCATTACCACCCACTCGAGATACTGAAATACCTACGTTAATCGCTGGTCTAATACCCGAGTTAAACAAGTTTGTTTCCAAGAAAATCTGACCATCAGTAATGGATATTACATTAGTAGGAATGTATGCTGAAACGTCACCTGCTTGTGTCTCAATGATAGGAAGAGCTGTCAAAGATCCACCTCCTTTTACTTTTCCTTTTAGGGATGGAGGAAGATCGTTCATTTGAGAAGCGATTTTATCATCGTTAATCAACTTTGCAGCACGCTCCAAAAGTCTTGAGTGAAGGTAGAATACATCACCAGGGTATGCCTCACGTCCTGGAGGTCTTCTTAGAAGAAGAGAAACCTCTCTGTATGAGACAGCCTGCTTAGATAAATCATCGTACACTACCAATGCTGGTCTTCCTGTATCTCTGAAGAATTCACCAATAGCCGCACCAGTAAATGGAGCAAAGAATTGCATTGGTGCTGGATCGGAAGCGGAAGCGTTCACGATCACTGTGTAATCCATAGCGCCAGCTTTTTCTAGCTGAGCTACAATACCCGCTACTGTAGAAGCTTTTTGACCGATTGCTACATAGATACAATAAACAGGCTCGCCTCTATCATAAAATTCTTTTTGATTAATGATGGTATCAATAACAACGGCAGTTTTACCTGTTTGTCTATCCCCAATCACTAATTCACGCTGACCTCTACCTACCGGAATCATTGAGTCAATCGCAGTAATACCGGTTTGAAGCGGCTCACTTACAGGCTCTCTGAAGATTACCCCTGGTGCTTTTCTCTCCAATGGCATTTCGAACAATTCTCCTTCAATTGGACCTTTACCATCGATTGGTTTACCCAGCGTATCTACAACTCTACCGCACATGCCATCGCCTGTTTGAATTGAAGCAATTTTACCCGTTCTTTTTACGGTATCGCCTTCATTCACATTACTCGAATCTCCTAGTAGTACAGCTCCTACATTATCTTCCTCAAGATTTAGAACCATAGCATTCAAGCCATTCTCAAACTCAAGAAGCTCTCCAGCTTGCGCATTTGCTAGTCCGTAGATTCGGGCTACCCCATCACCTACTTGAAGTACGGTTCCTACTTCTTCAAGCTCAGCTTCAGTTTTGAAGTTTGAAAGCTGCTCTCTTAATATTGCTGAAACCTCGTCAGGTCTTACTTGTGCCATAATATTATTTCGTTTTGCCTTTCAGCCTAGTATTTATTTTGAAAACTTAAGTTTTAAATCTTTTAATTGTCCGCTTACGGTCTGGTCCAACTGAGTATCTCCAAGGCTCAATAAGTATCCACCCACAATTGATGGGTCTACTTTCTCTTTAAGTATTGGAGTTTTTCCTGTCATTTTCTTAGCAAGATCTTCAAATGCTCTCTTTTGATCTGCATCTAATTTGAAACTAGTAGTGACAGAAACCTCTGCAAGCCCTTTCTTGATATTGTATAAATGAAGATAAGCCTCAGCAATTTCAGCTAGGAGATTCTCTCTGCTTTTTCTTGTTATTACATCAAAAGCTTGAAGTGTCAAATCCTCCACTTTTCCTGTGAAAATTTTCTTCAAAATTTCAGCCTTTTTAAGGTGAGGAATAATCGGGCTTTTCAGCATCAAAGCAAATTGCTTATCATTCCTACAAAGTCCAGCAAACATTTCCATGTCAACCTTCACTTTTTCAAGAAGTTTCTTTTCTTCAGCCAGTCCTATTATTGGCGTTGCATATCTTATTGCTATCCTGCCTGCTGACATATTTAGTTAATTTTTACTTCTTTGATGAATTTGTCTACTAAGGCTTTTTGAGATTTGTCATCAGATAATTTTTCTCTCAATAACTTCTCTGCAATATCTACTGAAAGTGATGCCACCAAATCTTTTATTTCAGCAACGGCTGATTTTCTTTCCATTTGAATAGACTCTCTTGCATCCTCAATCATTTTTGAAGTAATGTCTGAAGTTTCTGCTTTTGCATGCTCCACTATAGCTTCAGCTTGAGTTTTAGCTTCCTTCAAGATCTGATCTCTTTCAATTCGAGCCTCTTGTAGAAGATACTCATTATCAGCTTGAATTTGCTTCATCTCTTCTTGTGCATTTTCTGCAGCGCGAAGTGAATCGTCTATCTGGTGCTCACGTGCCTTAAGAGCACTTAGTATTGGTTTCCATACAAAGGCTCTGAGAACGAACAGCACTATTAGGAAAATGATCAACTGCCATATGATCAATCCAATATCTGGGGTTACTAATGCCACGATATATATTGTTTAAAAGTAAATGTCTTTTCAAAATAAACTTGGCCATGCCACCTAATGTGGTCATAGCCAAGTCTTTCAGGAATTTTTATGCTCCCTGGTTTACAGCCAATAGTCCAACTACAACGCCGAATAGAGCCGCACCCTCAATAAGGGCTGCTGCAATAATCATTGCTGTTTGGATTTTACCCGCTGCTTCTGGTTGTCTTGCAATACTCTCCGTAGCTCCCTTACCGATCAAACCGATACCGAGACCTGCTCCTAATACTGCTAAACCTGCTCCAATTGCTCCCATGATAATTATTTATAGTTTAAAAAATTGGTTTCAAAAAATTAATGATGCTCCTCTACTGCTTGACCAAAGTACAATGCAGATAAAAGCGTGAAAACGTAGGCTTGTAACACAGCCACAAATAGCTCAAGCATGTTCATTACCGTTGCGAAAATCGCACCAACGATACCCACTGATAGGCTCTGAAATACAAATGCCAGACTTATAATACTTAAAATCAAAATATGGCCTGCAGTAATGTTTGCAAACAATCGGATCATCAGTGAGAATGGTTTGGTGAAAACCCCGATAATCTCAACCGGCCACAAGATCAAATACATGAAAAACTTGCCAAGCCAAGGCATGGATTTTCCAAGTGGATCCACAATGTGAAGCCAATATGTTTTTCTGCCTGAAAAAGTAGTAATCAATAAGGTGATGACAGCCAAAGTCAATGTCACTGAAATGTTTCCTGTAAGGTTGGCAGCTCCAGGCAAGAGGCCTAGTAAGTTTCCAAACCAGATGAAGAAAAATACAGTAAGCAAAAACGGCATGAATCTCTCATACCTTGGTCCAATGTTTTCTTTAGCTATATCATTTCTAATGAATAGAATAATTGGCTCAAAAAGAGATTGAATACCTTTTGGTGCTTTTCCTACATTTTTTTTATATCCTCTCGCAACAGCTAAAAACACAAGAAGTAAGAGCGCTGCATCTATGAAAAGAAAAAGAACATTTTTAGTGATAGAGATATCAAAAACATGGCCTCCATCCGCAAGTGTTATGTGATCATGATCCATGACATAGCCATTATAAGGAATTACTTCTTCATGGTCATAAAAGTTGGCGGAAGAGAAAATATCAAGCCCCTTTTCCTCAGAATAAATAATAATCGGAAGATGGACTACTAGTCCATGAGCAATTTCCCAAATATGGGAGTCCGATATATGGTGGTTGATTAACTCACTTGGATTGAATTCTTCTTCACCACCATCTTTTTTTGTGCTCTCACTAGCCCAAACAAGACTTGGTAACACTAGTAATAATACAGCCAAAAACTTGTTGATTCTCAGAAAGTTAGATCGCTTCAACATAGAGCCTATTTTCATCAGGTATTCGTTCGTTCCTCAATTTCGGCGCAAGTTAGTCAATGCCTCAACTATTTCAAAGATCATGTATCCCAAATAGAGGATAATAAATTGAAGAACTAGATTATATGAATCTTCTTGAGTGTAGATTAGAACAAGAATGAAAGTCAAAGAAGATAAAAGTCTGATGATAATCTTTACCAAAGACATCTGAACGATCCATTCTTTTGGAGCCCAATGATCAATTCTAAACAACACAAAAGCTTGTGCCGCAAAAAATAATACCATTAGTTTGAATGCTGGATGAAAGCTAAGAGTTCTAGAAAAAAAATATTCTGCTAGAAGTAGTATCCCTGTGATGGCAATTAAAGCAAACCATTTTTTATTCATTTCAAGGTTCTTAAAAGTAGCCAAATAGTCCCTGCCATTGACAGAAAGGTAGCTGCTAAGATGATTACAGGACTAGAAGACAGGTATTCGTCGAGATAATATCCTCCTATGATTAGCATTAAGTTCAACACTACTAACTCTATAACGAGTGCATAGTGCTTCATGAAAGATCTATTTTCTCCTTCTTCAGGCTGAATATCAGGCTTTAAGAGCTTGTCGTCCTTCTTCCTCGGGCTTTCCAATTTTGATTTCTTTACTCTTTACGCCCATTTTACACTTACCATTGAAGGCGGCCCCAGTTTCTACAAGTAATTTATTTGTAATAATATCACCATCAATCACCGCTGTAGCTTTAAGGACTAAGAGTTCAGTCACCTCAATTGTTCCAGTGATATGACCAGCAACCTCAGCATTTTGAGCAAGTACACTCCCATCAACTTGTGATGAGTGACCAAAAGCAGCCTTTGATTTAGTTTTTATATCACCAATTACCTTTCCTTCCACTCTGATGTTGCCAAAAGTTTCGACACTACCATTCATGATAGTTCCTTTACCAATGATGTTACTTGAGTTACTCAACTCCTCTACTTCCTTATTATTTTTATTCAACATAATGCAAATTTATAGTGCAATATACTCTTGTGGGTTAACAGGGTTACCATTGTGCCACAATTCTAAATGCAAATGGGGTCCAGAAGTAAGTTCACCAGTATTACCTATTGTGGCAATTACTTCCCCTGCAGCCACAAAATTACCAACGTTTTTAAATAATTCCGAATTATGCTTGTATACTGAAATTAAATTACCGGAATGCTGAATAGCTAAAACATAACCACCATCCAATGTCCATGATGAAAGAATAACCACCCCATCAGCCACAGATCTTACGGGTTCGTTTTCTTTTGCTACAATATCAACAGCATAGTGATCTTTTTTTGGATCAAAGCCATCTACTATCGTCCCATCTATGGGGCTAAACAAATAAATATCTCTTAATTCATAAACCGATGATGATACAGTAATTGGCAGTGCTGTGATGTCAGAAAGCTCAGATCCTTCAAAATTGGCTCTAAATTGAGAGTCTATTGGTTGAATAGTTTCTGATATCTCAGCTGATTTTAAATCCGTTTCTGGGCTTGAAGATACGTTTTGATCAATTTCCTCTCCAGCAATAATTCTACGAACATTTTCGATGTAAACATTTTTGGACTTTACTTGACTCTCAAGGGAGTCAATTCTCATAGATAATTCAAGCACTCTTCTATTGGCTTCCATATAAGCGTGCCGAGGGTCTAGCCATTGATCTAAAAGAACTGTGACCAAATAAATAGCAAGTCCTAATAATAGAATACCAAAGCCAGATAGAATTAGAAGCAATCGAGCATAGTTAAAACTTATAGTAGTTTTTTCAGCAAAATTTTCCTCATTACGAATAATGAGAAGATACTTATTGGTTAGCCAATTACTAAATGTTTTTTTTGCTGCCATTCATTTCATTTTTGAGTTTGCAAAGTTATGCAATCAGCGATGTTTTATCTTTACACCAATTTCCCTTTAAGAACGTTATTCTTCGAATAAGTCCAACACTAATTTGAAAAAATTTATTCTTCTCTCATTCATTGTTCTCACGGCATGTGCTCCATATAGGAATAATCCGCTTAGCAATTCCTATCATGACATGACTGCTCACTACAATGCGTATTTCATTGCTAAGGAGAGAATAAAAGAAGTTGAACAGTCAATTTTTGATGCGCAGGATTGGAACTACAATAAAGTTCTTCCCATCTTTCCTCAATTCGATACTACCACATCTGCTTCCTTAAATACGCAATTGGAAGATTGCATTCAAAAAGCTTCTTTGGCCATTCAGCGACATGATGGATCAAAATGGGAAGATGATAGCTATATTTTAGTGGGTAAAGCAAGGCATTATGGAAGTGAATTCCCCGATGCAATTGAGACCTTTAAGTATGTAAATACCCACAGTGAGGATGACAATACACGACATTATGCACTTACTGAATTAATCAGAGCATTTACAGAGTTTGAAGAGTATAATAATGCTGTAGCCGTCACTGACTATCTGGCGAAAGAATCTATGAATAATGATAACAAGAGAAGATATCATTTAAACACTGCATACCTCTATCAGAAGAAAAACGATCTCGACAAAATGGTGAGGAATCTTGTGAAGGCTGAAGAATTGCTAAACTCTTCCGATAAAGCCCGAATTAATTTCATCATTGGGCAGGCTTATCATTCTTTGGATTTCGAAAGTGAGGCATTTAGGTATTATAAAAATGTACTGAAAAATAGACCTGTTTATGAGTTAGAATTTTATGCCAAACTCTATATGGCGCAAGTAACTGAACTTGCAAAAAGTAATGATCTACGGAAAATTGAAAAATACTTTAGAAGCCTACTCAAAGACCCAAAAAACAAAGAATATCAGGACAAAATCTACTACGAACTTGCAGGTTTTGAATTGAATAATGGGCATCTTAAAAAGGCGATAGAGAATTACAAATTGTCCATTAAAAACAGTCAAAGTAATCAAAGACAAAAGGGGTATTCTTATTGGAGCCTAGGCAAAATCTACTATGATACGCTTAAAAACTACGTTTTAGCAAAAAGCTATTATGACAGCACAGTAGCTACAATGCCAAAAGATGAAGAAGGTTATGAGGCTATTAAGAAACGTCAAGAAATTTTAGTCGATTTTGTAGAGCAAATAGTGATTGTTCAAAAAAATGACAGCTTGCTTCATTTAGCGACTTTGCCAGAAGATTCTGTTCTATCCATGGCAATGGAAATCGTGAAAAAAAATTTAGATATTAAAAAAGAAAAACGAGCGAAAGAAAAACAAGCCGCTATCAATCGAGCTCGAAACATTTCTAATTCGAATGGAGACAACCTGATAAATACAGCAATAAATGCTGATGATTGGTACTTCAATAATCCTAATCAACAAAGCAGAGGCAAAGCGGAATTTACAAGAAAGTGGGGAGATCGACCGCTTGAAGATAATTGGCGTAGATCGATTAAGACAAACAATGCACCCGTTGAGGAAATACAATCCGAAACAATTTCGGCTATATCTGAAGCTACAGGGGAAGAAGATGAGGCGCCTGATATTGAGAGTGAAGCAAGAAAGCTTATGAGTCCAATACCGACGACTGAAATAGAAAAAGAAAAACTTCTAAAAGAAATAGAGGGTGCTCTTTATAGCCTTGGAAATATTTATAATTTACGTTTGAACGAAGATGAAAACGCCATTAACTCATTTGAGTCTCTTCTAAGTAGATTTCCAGATACTGAAAATGAAGCAGAAGTATTGTATCAGCTATACTTGCTTTACAAGAATGCCAACCCACTTCTATCCAAAACAAAAGGCGAAATATTGAAAGAGAAATACCCCGAATCAATTTTTTCAAAGTTGGTAGACAATCCGAATTACAGAGAAGAAAGTTTTGCCATTAGTACCCAACTACAAAAGCTTTATAAGAAGCTGTACAGTCAGTATAAAAATGAACTATTTAAAGGAGTAATCTTTTCATCAGATAGTGTGCTTCAAATACATCCTGAAAGCGAGTTTAGTGACAACATTGCTTTGCTTAGAGTATTAGCGATTGGTCAAACAGAGGAAGATCATAAATATCAATTTGAGCTTAATAATTTCACTAAACTTTATGCGGAAAGCGAATTAAATGATTATGTCTTATCATTGGTAAAGGCTTCTGAAGATTTTCAACAAAAAAGATATAATAGTGCTAAAGCTAGGTTCATTAAAGACTTTGATCAAAAGCATTTCTTCGTTATTGTTTACGATATAAAGCAAGAACTAATTGCAGCATTACCAGCGACAATAGATGAATTTTTAGAAAGCAATGATTTAACAAATCTAAAAACAGGAAATCTAATTTTAAGTGATGAAAAATCAATGCTACTTGTCAATGATTTCCCAGAGAAGATTGAAGCCCAAAAATTTTTAACACAATTTATTAATCAAGTTTCACTAAAAGATCAATTCAAAGGCGAGCGTTTTGATATTTTTGTAATTACTGAAGACAACTTTAATATTTTCTACAAGACAAAAGATGTTTCAGCTTACTTAAACTTCTTTGAAAACAACTATTAAAAAAGAAGTAGCTTCAATAATAAGGTCATGAAAAATAAGATCATAAAATACACACTGAGAGTTCTTTGGATTGGCCTTTTCCTCGGTTTGATTGGGTTGCCATCTTTATTTCTTATGGTGAAAAATGATGCTTTTGGATGGTTTGGTGGATTGCCAAGTCTTCAAGCATTAGAGCGTCCAGATCCAGATCTTTCATCTGAATTAATAAGTACTGATGGAGTATCATTAGGAAAATATTTTCGAAAAAATAGAACCCCAGTTACATACGATGAACTTTCTCCAGAAATGGTTAACACCTTGCTGGTTACAGAAGATATTCGATTTAAAAATCATTCTGGCATAGATTTAAGAGGTTTGGTAAGAGCAATTACAGGAAAGCTAACCTTCTCTTTCAAAGGAGGTGGTAGTACTATTACAATGCAGCTGGCAGAGAACCTTTACCGAACAAATAGCGAAGATCAAGGATCGCTTTATCGCTTTAGAGCTGTTGGTCAGGTTATCACCAAGATTAAGGAGTGGATTATAGCAGTTCAGCTTGAACAATCGTATACCAAAGAAGAAATTCTGGCGATGTACCTAAATACCATAGAATATGGATCTAATTCATACGGAATTCAGGTAGCAGCCAGCACCTTCTTCAATAAACTACCTTCTCAGTTAGATTATCAAGATGCCGCTAGCTTAGTGGGGTCCATTAATAAACCCACTGCCTACAACCCCGTTTACAATCCTGATCAAGCAAAAAGAAAACGCACAGAGGTATTGTGGAATGTGCATAAATATGGATTGATTGATCGTGAAATGTATGATTCACTTAATACAAGAGAATTAGAAATCAATTATTTAGTAGAAAATCAAAATGAAGGAATAGCTACCTATTTCCGAGCCAGAACCAAAAATTACTTACTGCAATGGTGTAGTGAGAATGGATATGACCTTTTCGACGATGGACTAAAGATATATACCACTATTGATAGCCGTCTTCAGCAATATGCAGAAGAAGCAATGATGGAACATATGGACACATTGCAACAGATTTTCATTAACCATTTAAATGGAGATAATCCATGGATTGATGAACAAGGCAATGAAATTCCAGATTTTCTTAATAATGCAATCAAAAGAACTGAAGCATATAAAGGTCTTCGATTACAATTTGGTGATCAGATTGATTCAATCAACTATTACCTTAATAAAAAGAAGGCAATGAAGGTGTTTAGTTGGAAAGGTGAAATAGACACTCTTTTTAGCTCATATGATTCACTAAACTACTATAAGCATTTCCTGCAAGCAGGATTTATGGCGATGGATCCAAGAACTGGATTCATCAAAGCATGGGTAGGCGGTATTAACTATAAGTATTTCAAATTTGATCATGTAAAGCAAGGGAAACGACAACCAGGATCTACTTTTAAACCAGTTATCTATACAGCCGCTATAGATAATAACTGGTCTCCGTGTCAAGTCGCCGTAGATGCACCAGTCACTTTCTCAATGCCTGGGCAAGATCCCCCGACCTGGACACCTGACAATGCAAACAGTAAATTTACTGGTGAAAGTTACACACTTAGGCAAGCAATGGCTAGATCTGTCAATAGTGTAACAGCATTGATAATGAGCAAAATATCACCGCAAACAGCAGTAGAATATGCGAAAAAATTAGGAATTGAAAGCAAACTTGAAGCAGTCCCATCACTTTGCTTAGGTGCTGGTGGAGATGTCTCTGTTTATGAAATGGTAGGAGCTTATTCAACTTTTGTAAATAAAGGAACATTTATTAGACCATATTATGTCTCGAGAATAGAAGACAAGAATGGAAATGTCATCCAACAATTCGTGCCAGAAGAAAAAGAAGCCATCAATGAAGAATCGGCATATGTCATGCTAAATATGCTTCAAGGCACGACTGAGCCTGGCGGTACCGCAATGGGTTTAGACATATCTCTGCGTGAAGGAAACCAAATTGGCGCCAAGACAGGAACTACACAAAATGCGTCGGATGGATGGTTTATTGGAGTTACTAAAGATTTAGCTGCCGGTGGTTGGGTTGGCGGAGATGATAGAAGTATCCATTTTAAATATTGGGCTATGGGACAAGGAGCTAGAACAGCCATGCCAATCTGGGAAAAATTTATGCTAAAGGTCTATGCAGATAAAACACTAGGTTATGAAAAAGGTGCTTTTGAAAAACCTTCTCGACCTATTCGTACAGTCATAGATTGCGACCTTTATGATGAATCAATCAATCCATCTGACACTACACAGTATGATGTAGTTGATGAATCCGATTTCATGTAATGCAATTTCAACGATTTCCCAGAGGCGATCATTCCAGACTACCTAATAAACCAGGAGTATATAAATTTTTTGACAGCTCTAATACCATCATCTATGTTGGAAAAGCAAAAGATTTAAAGAAACGTGTTACCAGCTATTTTACAAAGGGTAACCTAGATAATCGAAAAACATATAGGCTAGTCAGTGAAATCAAAGAAATAGAATTTGTTATTGTATCATCAGAATTTGACGCACTCCTTTTAGAAAACAATCTAATTAAGGAGAATCAACCCAAGTTCAACATACTTTTAAAAGACGACAAAAGCTTCCCCAGTATCTGTATAACAAATGAACGATTCCCACGCATCTATTCTACAAGAAGAATTGATAATAGCAAAGGTGAATACTTTGGTCCATATACTAGCGTGAAAGCAATGAACAACGTTTTAGAATTGATTAGGAAACTTCATACAGTAAGAACATGTAAGTACAATCTGTCAGAAGAAAATATAAAAAAGAAAAAATTCAAAGTTTGTTTAGAATATCATATCGGAAACTGTTTAGGTCCATGCGAAGATTTCCAGTCAGAAGAAAATTATCTTCAAGACATAGAACAAGCCAAAAGTATTTTGAAAGGTAAAATCGGTGTTGTTGCTAGATCATACAAACAAAAAATGCAGGAAGCGGCCGATAATATGCAATTTGAAGTAGCTCAATCTTTTAAAGAAAAATATGATCGTCTAGAAAAATTCCAATCTAAATCGCTAATTGTTAATCCCAATATTACTGATACGGATGTATTTTCTATTGTTTCAGGAGAAAAGATTTCATTCATAAATTATCTAAAAATAGACAATGGTTCAATTGTTAATTCTGAGACCATAGAAGTGAAAAAGAAACTCGAAGAGGAAGATACACGTGTTCTTCAATTTTCCATCTTCGATCTAAGAAAGAAATATAATAGCACAAACGCTTCAATTCTAGTAAATAAAGAAGTTGAATCATGGGAAGGAGTAGAAATTAGCATCCCTAAAATAGGTGACAAGAAAAAGCTAGTTGATCTCTCTCTTAAAAACGCTTTGTTTTTTAAGAAAGAAAAAATATCAAAAGATTCGGTTCAGCCAAATGAGGCAATTCTTCAAAACTTAATGAAGGACTTGAATCTTCAAGAACTACCAATCCATATTGAGTGCTTTGATAACTCCAACATCCAAGGGACCAATCCAGTAGCATCTATGGTTTGCTTTAAAAACGGAAAGGCTTCAAAATCAGATTATAGGAAATACAATATTAAAACGGTAATTGGACCAGACGACTTTGCTTCAATGAATGAAGTGGTAGGCAGAAGATACCATCATTTAAAAAGTGAAAAATTACCGTTCCCAAACTTGATAATCATTGATGGTGGTAAAGGACAGTTAAGCGCGGCTTGTGATGCTCTTAGAGAGATTGGAATCTACGGTCAAATTCCAATCATTGGTATTGCAAAGAGACTAGAAGAAATATACTATCCTGAAGATAGTATTCCATTATACATAAGTAAAAAATCTACATCCCTCAAATTGATTCAACAATTACGTGATGAAGCGCACAGATTCGCCATCACCTTTCACAGGCAAAAGAGAAGTAAAGCTTCGGTAACATCGTCTCTTGACTCCATAAAAGGCATAGGCAAGTCGACAAGAGAAAAATTAATGCACGAATTTAAAAGCGTAACTAGGATGAAGGAATCAAGCGCTAAAGACTTAGTTGAATTAATAGGCGCATCAAAAGCTGAAATTATTTTATCAGCCATAAAAAAAGGAGACCTTTAAAGTCTCCTTTTTTAAATATTGTATTGTGAAATTAATTGTCTTTCACACATCGACAACTGTTTCTATGCCAATCACCAATAACACTATGATAAATCTCCTTAGAGCCCTTTTGCACCGAAACTAAACCTGATGTATTATCAGATTTCTTTTCAGCATCCCAGTAATTACCACTTATTCCGATATTTTTAAAAACTTTACCTGGATCACCAAATCCTCCTGGAGCTAAATCTAAACCACTTTCACCACCTTTTTGAAGAGCAATACCAGCATTATGAATACCTCCATACGTATTAAACAATAAAGTCCATTCTCCTATTGTTGGTATATGCCAGCCATCAGGGCAAGCAATTTTGGCGGCTTCAAAAGTGTATAGTCTCCCATAAGCTTCACAGTATGCATCCTCATTTTTGTAGCAAAAAGAATCTGGAACTTCGTAATTCAAATTTTGAGCCATCCATGTCCTTTTGATAGTAACGTCTCCTTCAAGTACTATATCAACAGTAACTATCTTGTACTTTTGACCATCTCTACTATCAGTAATTTCGCCCATCTCCTGAGCAGAAAGAATGCAAACCGCAATTAACAGCAAACAAGAAAGTATGTTTTTAAAATTCATATTTAAGGGTGATTAGGTTGTAATGTTAATATTCCCAAAGTTCCGATTCGTATTCCATCAGATCGTACTCATACTTTTGTTGAATGATCATAGCTTTCATTGGATCTTTTGCAATATCATTCGCATATATTTGACGAATATCTAAATTTTGATCATTAGAAACCTTCACAATCGGAGCACTAAACAATCTTAATTCAAAAGCATCACTCATATTCATGTGTGCTGCGGGATTTTGATTATTGTAATAAATAGCTCTGTCAGCATAAGGACCTCTAAGTAATGCAACAACATCATCATATCTAAAATGAGCAATTGGTTTTTCAAAGCCTTGAGGGTTAAAGTCAGAACCCGCATCCGCAGGCAGATATAAAGACACTGCTCGAATATAGTTGTACATTCTTGATCTGTTTCTATCAAAAATAACTTCTTCTCTCAAATACAAAATGGAGAATACATCAGATGGTATTTCCGATAATCTTGGCTCATCGGAAGCATCCTCCTCATCGCCAGCGGCAGAATCATCAAATGAATCAAAACCACCCGAATTGAAACCCCCTCCTACAAAAGGATTTTGCTCCTGCTCTACCGAAATATTAGAAACAAAGATAATATCAGGCATGAAGTTGATACATGAATCAGAACGATAGGGAGTAAGCAAACCCTCGTCAACAGCTTCAATAATCAGCCTTGATATTTCTCCATTCTTAGAAAAGAAAGGTCTATTCTGCTTCTCACCAAGGTCCATTCGTCTCCAAACCGTCTTATTGAACATGACCTGAGATTCATCCACTTCGGGTTTAACCAAAGGAGCAAGCTCTTGAGCATAACCAAAAGATAGAGCAGTACTGAAGATGATTAAATAAATAATTTTTTTCATAACCTGTATTTTGACAATTTATTTCAACGGAATGTTGATATAACGAGTGAATTTTTGAAAATCTTCTACTTGCTTTCTGAAATTTTGTCTTTGAACTTTTTTAATTTCAATTGCGAGCTGATCTCCCTTACGTCCCCCACTACCGATATTCACTTGACCACCTCCTTTGTAGACACCTCGTCCTAGACCTCCACTAACTAACGTAACTTCAGCCTCAGCTACTATGAACTGAGCATCATTTGGAAGAAATTCAGCGAAACTAGCATCAGGAATGGCTCTTAAATAAATCTTAGAAGTTCTAGCTGGAATACCATCTTTCAAATTCACTTCTCCTCGATCAGTAAAAACTTTAATGTCTGGTGCCGGAATCTGTCTAACCCCAAACTCTCTAGTACCAATCACATTTCCATTACTTGAGACAGTTAAAGCTACTTTAGATGACTTTGGAACTACTGTAACAGAACCTTTTGTCGAACCCTTTATGGCTTCACCACCCTTAGCACTAAAAGAAGGGTTGTATTGTGTTCCCAATGCAGGAACTTGGACATCCATTGCATTCCCACAATTATAATATAAAGCACTAACTGAAGCAGATTGTATCTGAATGACTGGTCTTACTACATAATATTCAATCTGGCTTTTGAAAGTAGTATCGCCTCCAGCTTGAGGCACAGTGATAGCAGCTTCGAAAGATTTTTTCGCGTTACCATCTTTATCATACTCACTCGCTCCTGCAGTTGCAGAAAATTCGACGTTACCTATTCCACCAGTAACAGGAATTTTATTCCCATTGTAAGTCATAGTGATTTTGTCATTCATTCCTGAAGCGGAAGCAGCAATAAACATTTCTGCTTGATATTTTGAGCCTGCTGCTACATATTTGGAAACAGGCATTACTACCGGTTTGATTTGATCAAAATTGATATCTTTCAATCCAACTCTCTTCTTTAAGAAGTCCAACGCAGCAGTTTCGTAACCTAAAATATTTGCTTGAAACTCACTAACAGTAGCCATTGCAGCGTGCGTTGGAGAATCATTAAAACTTAGCTGAGACCATTTCTTGCCTTTCTGATTTGGATCTCTTTGATAATATGGATCTTCATCAGCATCAAGTGCTATTTTATTATATCTCTTTAGTTCTTCATCATCTGCTCCATTTTTTTCCAATAACGACTTAACAAATTCGGCATAACCATTAAGCATGTTTTTCATCACTTCTCCATTTCCCTCTCCTCCCTCTTCCTTAGGAATCATGTAATGACCAACCTTGTCATAGTTTGTTTTTCCTTCAATATGCATTCTATCATTTCCTCCATCAGTATAACCACCAGTTATATCGATAAAAGCCTCCTTACTCTCCTCCATTGAAACTAGAATCTCTTGCGTTTTTGCTCTTAATTCTTCAGCTGCTGAAATAACAGCCATATCCTCAGCTCTATTTCCCTTCTCCTCTACAGATTTAGTCATTCCTGCCACAGTCTGCGTATTTCGTCCAGAAGTTTCGGAATTTGCTTCTTCAAGGCTTTTATTAATAAAGGCGAACTTGTCGAGAACTGTGGTACTCACATTCAATGCCAACAATGCTGTTAGCACTAAATACATCATACCGATCATTTTCTGCCGTGGGGTTTCGTTACCTCCTGCCATAATTAATTTTTTTTAAGGTTATTATTGATTACTGCCTTTCATAGCAGTAAGCATATTACCGTATACTTTATTCAGAGCTCCAATATTCGAAGTAAGTTTATTTAACTCTGCTTGGAAAGCTGAAGTCTCTTTACCTGCTTCGGCCATACTCTCTAGAGCACCACTTACGTTAGAATAGAACTTATTCAATGCTTTAGTATGAGTAGTTGCATCCTTCAACTCCATTTCATACACTGCATTTAAAGCTCCTAGACTTTTCGTTACGGTCTGAACTTGAGTATGATACTCTTTCGTGTCTTTTGTCGCATCAGCCATTCCAGACATAGCTTGCATTGCAGAAGCATATGACTTATTCATTTCAGAAAGTGACTTAGAAGCAGACTTTACATTTCCTGCATACTCGTTAGTTGCAACAGCCGCATCACTTAAATTAGACATCTTCTTAGCAGAATCAGCCATATTTCTCATACCGTCACCAAGACTTTTGATCAAATCAGGACCAACTTTAGCTTCAGCTAACATTTTATCCATTTGTGCTGCCGCGCCTCCTTGAACTGGAGCTGCTACTGCCTTAGGTCTTGCACTGGGCCCATCATAATCATCAGCAAGCTCTGGATAGACCTTAGACCAATCAATTTCTGAATGTTTAGGCTCAAAAGCACTTAAGAAGAAGATCGCTGCTTCTACCAAAAGACCTACTGTTAACATTAATGCCGCACCTTCCATGTGGAGAATCTTGAAGAGTGCCCCTACAATTACTACAGCTGCTCCAATACCATACACCTTAGGCATGATGGTTGAATATAGAAGCTCCTGAAATCCACCTTTTTTGCTCATTTTATTATTATTTAGGTTAGTAATTTATTCTTTGTTGTTTAAAATTCATATCCTGATGATCTACCTAAGTAGGTCATTGCACATCTAAAACCTATTGAAGCTCTAGTTGAGTCTTTATGTTCGTAAGTTCTAGTACCCGTTTCTAGGTAATATGCAATATCTTTCCATGACCCACCACGGATCACTTTAAACTCAATATTATCATCAAAGTAAGTAGGATTCAAATCCCACGTTAATGGCATTGCTGAAGGATTGTAAGCATCCTCACACCATTCAGCGACATTGCCAGACATATCAAAAAGTCCGTACTCATTTGCAAAATAAGTTCCTATTGGAGACGTATATGCATAACCATCATCAAAATAGTTACCTCTTCCTGGCTTAAAGTTTGCTAGAAGACACCCTTTAGCATTTCTTATGTATGGATTCCCCCATGGATATTTTGCCATATCTCTACCACCTCTTGAAGCATATTCCCACTCAGCCTCAGAAGGCAATCTAAAGTTTGGCATGATTGGCAAGCCTACACCTTGACGATATTCATTCATATATCTAGTTCTCCATTCGCCAAAATACTTGGCAGCATTCCAGTCAACTCCTACTACAGGGTAGTCATCGAAAGCTGGGTGAGACCAATAGTAAACTACCAATGGATCTCCCATGTGATGTGTATAATCTCTCGTCCAAACTGTAGTATCTGGAAGCATATCTGCTACTGAATATCCTGTAGGAAGATCAATTTCTGATCCTTCTAGCAAATATTGAGTAAACTGACGATACTCATTATTTGTAATCTCAGTATCATCCATAAAGAATGCTCCAATAGTCACTTGTTTGTTGAAATTTATTTGGGTAGCAGCTACATCTTCATCTGCCTGCCCCATATGGAATGTACCTGATGGAACCGCCACCATTCCAAATGGCCTAGTCATTTCCCATCCTTCTCTGTCGGGAGCTCCGAGAAGCTCACCTCGATCGTCTTGACCACCACCGCCAAAAAGTCCACAACCTGAAAGGACTATAGCACAGCACAAAACGATACAATTTGAAATTGTAAAAACACGCATTTTATTCATAACACCTTAATTGATCATGCAAGTATGTAAAATAAACAAACTTTAACAAGAAATATTGCACGATATTGAGCCTAAATATATAATCATAAATTGATATAGGTCGATTTTTGTATTCAATTTTGGATAAACGGGTTCCCTGAGTAGTTTAAAATGTGAATCTTCGAGTTATGACAG
>CAYGTD010000030.1:0-20309 GCA_964352725.1 uncultured Roseivirgaceae bacterium | reverse complement strand
TTGACTTTAGGTTGGAGTCCATTCCTAATGGAGCGGATATCATTCTATTGGATAAGTACACTAATCGCTCTATCTCCATTACTAATAATTCTGTTTATGAATTCACTTCATCAAAAGGATTATTTTCAGATCGATTTGAATTGCTAGTATCCAATCAAGTGATTACGGGAGTTTTAGGAGAAGAAGTAAACCCTTTGGTTCAATATCAAGTGAAAGGAGATCAACTTTTAGCTAAAAGCACAAGCAAAATTCAATTAATTGAAATGGTTGATTTGAATGGAAAAATGCTGTTTCGAAAGGAATCCGAAGCATCAAATATGGAAATGAAATTACCTCTCCTTAAGACTAACAAATTGATCATTGTTAGGGCTTATTTAGAAAATGGAATGATCATAAATCAAAAATTACAAATCAAATAATAGCCGCCATGAAAAACATTATCATATTATCTACTATAGTTACATTGTTCACTCCGTTTGCCCTCCTAGCACAAGGCGCACCCCCAGCTACTCCAATAGATGGTGGGCTATCCATTCTGCTTGCGGCAGGAGGAGCGTATGGTCTTAAAAAATTGAAGGACTCAAGGAAGAATTAGGTTCTGTTCATCTTTGGCGGTTAGCAGATTAAGCGATTCATATTGGGTCGCTTTTTTTCGTAAAAAGCGATCTCTTTTTTTAGAGATCGCCTTAACCTAACCCATAACCTGAAGAGAATAGCTGGTATATATTTTAAGTAGCATTTAAACTAAATGACATTAAAAGGGTGACTAACAATAGTGAGAGGATGGTGAGTTTAAATGTTGATTGCATAGTGGCTGTGTTTTGACCTTAATGCCCGATCCACAAATTTGTCAACAACTCTTAGAGAATAAGATTCACTTTTTTCTTAATTGTGACCCACTTAGTGATGCTGTGAATTTTTTGATCATATGCATTTAAGAGGATATTTGTCAGGCATAACACCAGTCGATTAATCAATTCAATTAATCGATATCATTAATAAATTTATATGCATGTTATAAAATATATAAATAATATTTTATGTTCATATTATCCATAGCGTCCTAGTTTTGCTGAAAAACAACACAAAAATGTCAGCAGAAACTTTAGCCCCAAAGTCCGAAACCGGTAAGATTGTCAAAACAAAGATAGCAGTAGCCAAAGGCGATGGCATTGGCCCAGAAATAATGGATGCCACCCTGGAAATTTTGAAAGCCGCTGGTGCAGCGATAGAACCAAAGTTTATAGATGTCGGAGAAAAAGTTTACCTATCAGGAAATACAGCAGGTATCTCTGACGAGTCTTGGGATACGATCAACGAAGCAAAGATTCTACTCAAAGCCCCAATTACAACCCCTCAGGGATCAGGATATAAAAGCTTAAATGTGACTATCCGAAAGTCCTTAAATCTTTTTGCAAACGTAAGACCGTGTAAGTCGATGCATCCCTTCGTGCAAACACTACATCCTAAAATGGATGTAGTTGTGGTAAGAGAAAATGAGGAGGATTTGTACGCGGGAATAGAGCATCAGCAGACAGACGATGTAATACAGTGTTTAAAGTTGGTCACTAAGTCAGGAAGTGAAAGAATCATTCGATATGCTTTTGAATATGCAAGACAGAACAATCGAAAGAAAGTGACTTGCATGGTCAAAGACAATATCATGAAACATACAGATGGAATGTTTCATAGAGTTTTTGATAAGGTAGGGGAGGAATATCCAGATATTCAAAAAGAGGTGCAAATCATTGACATTGGTGCAGCTAGATTAGCCTCTCGTCCTGAAAACTATGATGTAGTTGTTACACTCAATCTTTATGGAGACATTGTTTCTGATATCACAGCAGAGATTGCAGGATCTGTTGGTCTAGCTGGCTCTGCAAATGTGGGTCGTAACTATGCGATGTTTGAGGCTATTCATGGTTCAGCACCAGACATAGCAGGACAAAACATGGCTAATCCATCAGGCTTAATCAATGCGTCAGTAATGATGCTACAGCATATTGGACAAGCACCAATAGCTGAGAAAATTGCAAATGCATGGCTTAAAACATTAGAGGATGGAATACACACTGCAGATGTTTTTAATCAAGAATTTAGTAAAACAAAAGCTACCACAGCTGAATTTTCTAAAGCTATAATTGAGCGTTTGGGTCAAAAACCAAGCAAACTAAATCCAGTTTCTTTTAAAGCTGGAATGATGAAGATCGAGGAAAAAGAGGCTGAAGTCAAGGTGAAATCGGAGAAAAAACTGGTAGGAGTAGATGTTTTCGTAGACTGGGATGGAAAAAATCCTGAGCTTATCGGTGCTCAACTTAAGTCAGTCTCTAATGCGCTTCAGTTAAAGATGATCACAAATAGAGGAGTTAAGGTTTATCCAAATGGTAATCCAGAAACCTATTGTACAGATCATTGGAGATGTAGATTCGTGAATAATGATGTAGACATTTCCAACAAACCAAAGTATGAAAAGATAGAAGCGAAATCTATTATCTCACTTTTAAATGATCTACTTGAAAATGGTATTGATGTAATCAAAACGGAAAATTTATACTACTTCGGAGAAGAAAGAGGTTTCACTTTAGGTCAAGGAGAGTAGATCTAAAATAGTATTGCTTATCAAAATTGGAAGTTGCAGTGTAAAGAAGGAGTCTTAATGGCTCCTTTTTTACTTCCCTCGCTCTAAGATTGACTCTATGGACACAATACAATCTAATTACGATCAGAGGTTAGCATTTCTATTTTCCGCTCATGCAAGTAACTGTTCCATAAAACTAGAGATGCAATAAAGCAATGTCGTTATCTTTATTAAATCAATAAGAAAATTGAAATGCCAATAATAATATTAAAGTCCGTTCAGTGTACTACACCTGATGAAATAGATAAGGATGAAATGTATCTTGTGTATAAAGGGAAGAAGATTTGGCCAGAAGGAGAGAGGTACCATAGAGTGGATACAGGAGATGTGGAGGAAGTAAACTTGGAAATGGAAGTACCCGAAGGGTGGACTGAGATAGAATTATGGGATTTTGATTTCATAAGCCGCAATGATCTACTTGGAGTTTTCAAGTTTAATGTAGACAATGAAGTGGGTGAGTATGATACCAGTATGACTTTACTGGAACGAAATAGTACAGCGAGTTACAAGCTTTTTTGGGAGATTCCTGAGTGATTCAAACTGGCAGCTGATAGCCTTTCAGCGTCTTATATAATCTCACAGCATGGGTATCAGTAAGTCCACTTACAAAATCAATGACTGTTTGTAATAAGGAGTAGACAGAAGGTTCATTTTCTAACTGAACTAAGTATTCTTCAGGAAGTAACCTCAAAATAGATTCATGCTTTGCCAGTGGCTTTTCAAAACATGACTGATAAGCCGAAGTAGCAAATGCTTCTATTAAATGATCCATCACCTCATACCCGCCAGCCTCTTTTTCTAGCACTTGTTTTGCACGATAAATTTTATCAATGGAAAGCTCAATAATCTCATTCAAAGTGTGGGCAGAAGGAACTAAACCAGTTAAGGCTTTATCAAAAGAACCATTCATCATCTCCTCTTCTTTTGCTGTGAATAGTTCAGAACATTCCTGAATCAATTTGCCAATGGCCATAGCTCGTAATGTTCCCAATTTTTCATTTAGTGACGGAATTTTCTGAACCTTCTCCTCCGAATAAGAATCTCCAATGATCGATGCAAGCAAATTTTTTACTTGTTCAAAAGGTACCAAACCTAATCGACAACCATCTTCTAGATCTATGATATGATAGCATATATCATCAGCCGCTTCAACTAAAAAAGCCAATGGATGTCTGCACCATTTCGAATCATTCAATTTTTGCAATCCCATGCCATCACACATAGATTGGAATAGATCTGAATT
Source organism: uncultured Roseivirgaceae bacterium (assembly GCA_964352725.1). Taxonomy (GTDB): domain Bacteria; phylum Bacteroidota; class Bacteroidia; order Cytophagales; family Cyclobacteriaceae; genus Ekhidna. The sequence goes on along the minus strand of CAYGTD010000030.1, from coordinate 16,428 downwards.
ACTTTGATAGTACCCAAATTTTTTCTGACTCTTCCGTCCTTTTTCTTTCTCACAAGAGGAGGTCAAAGGATACTTAGTGAATGCTCCTAAAGTGGCATAAGTGAGCTTTAGTCCTCCATGTGTTTTACTATTGAGAATCCTGAAGCCTTGTGCATTCCCTTCAAATGTGATGAGGTCGTTCCACTCTTCTTTTGAGACTTTTTCTTTGAAGAAGATACCCTTTTCATTGGTAAGGAAGAAGGAAGAAATACTATCCTCGCCAGAGTGCCCAAATGGTGGATTCCCAAGGTCGTGTGCTAAACATGCGGCACCTACAATAGCCCCTATGTCCCCAATTGTAAATCCTTGTTTTTTTAATGCTGGATATTTTTTTAAAAGGTATGTTCCCGCATTCTTTCCAAGAGAACGTCCAACTACTGATACTTCAAGACTATGTGTGAGTCTGGTATGGACAAAATCATCTTCTGGAAGTGGAAATACTTGAGTTTTGTCTTGTAGTTTTCTAAAAGGATGCGAAAAAATAATCCGATCATAGTCTTGCTCAAACCTACTTCGTGTTTGATCGTTGGTGGTGATTTCTGTTTCACCAGGACGCTTAGGAGATAAAAGTTGAAGCCAGTTCATTGTTGAAAATTAGGCGATTTCTAGCAAAGCAGGATCTTGCTTTAGCAATCGACATAGTGTTTGATATGTTTTTGGGTGTTTCTCTAAGAATAGTTGAGGTCGCTCAAAAAAATTTTCCACGGCGACAGCAAAAAACTCCTCGTTGTTAGTTGCCCCATATTCACGAAAAAACTGCTCTGTTCCATTCCTAATCTCCTCCATGGTTCGCTGAGCTCTCACCTCCCACTCTTTAAGAATATCTGCATCCAGAAAATTGAATTCGTTATTAGTGATTCTGTTTTCTAGACGAAGCGCATGGGCCATTTCATGTAACCCCAGGTTTCTTCCATCTTTTTTCAAGTAACCTTCTACAAAATATTTCCATGAAAGAACTATTGCTTTAGCTCGCGGATTCACCTCCCCTTTGTGATGAGCTCGATTTACGTTACTATAAAATGTTTCGGGGTAAACCAAAATGTGACGAAACCAACTCAGATTGACATCCGGAAATCCAAACGTCAATTGAATAGCTGACGCAGAAATAAGCACTTTCATCTCTGAGCTAACATGATTCATTTCTCTTGGAATGAATTTTTTTGAACTCATAAAAGAAGCCACTCTACTACAAAAAATTTGCTGTGATTTTATAGGTAGCTTTTTATAGAAGTCAAAATGATTTTCTAAATAAGATTTATGCTTTTTACTTAAATAGAGCGCTGGAAAAAAGGATCCTTTTTTATGAAAACGGATAATAAGCCTCGCGATAAAAGGGACCAATAAAAGGAGTAAATACTCCAAAATTAGATGCTCTTTAGCAGATGCTTCAAGTCCACCTTATCATGAAGTCTGGCTACTAATTCTTCAACAGATACTCTTTCTTGCTGCATCGTGTCACGATCTCTTATTGTCACAGTATTGTCATCTAATGTCTGATGGTCAATGGTCACACAATAAGGGGTACCGATGGCATCTTGTCTTCTGTATCGTTTGCCAATCGCATCTTTTACATCATACTGAAATGCAAAGTCATAACGAATTTCATTTAGAATTTCTTCTGCTTTTTCTGGGAGTCCATCTTTATTCATCAATGGGAGAATCGCCACTTTGTTTGGCGCTAAAGCTGGGGGTATTCGAAGCACCGTTCTTTCGCTACCATCCTCCAGTTTCTCTTCGGTATAGGCCGCTGACATGATTGCTAAAAACATTCGATCAAGTCCGATAGAAGTCTCTACTACATATGGAACATAGCTTTCATTAGTCGCGGGATCAAAGAACTGTAGCTTCTTGCCTGAATGTTTCTCGTGCGCTTTTAGATCAAAATCCGTTCGTGAATGAATTCCTTCCAGTTCTTTGAAGCCCATTGGGAAGTTGAATTCCACATCAGTGGCTGCATTCGCATAATGAGCCAAGTTTAGATGATCATGAAAGCGATAATTATCTTCACCCAAACCAAGTGCTTTGTGCCAAGAAATTCTCTTCTCTTTCCAATGCTCATACCATTCCATTTCCGTTCCGGGCTTCACAAAAAATTGCATTTCCATTTGCTCAAATTCACGCATTCTGAAAATGAATTGGCGGGCAATGATTTCGTTTCTAAATGCTTTTCCTATTTGAGCAATCCCAAAAGGGAGACGCATTCTAGAAGTTTTTTGAACGTTCAAGTAATTCACAAAAATTCCCTGAGCTGTCTCTGGTCTCAAGTAAATCTTATCGGCACCATCAGCTAATGATCCCATTTCTGTAGAGAACATCAAATTGAACTGACGAACATCCGTCCAATTCTTTGAGCCAGATACCGGATCAGCTATTTCTAACTCCTCAATCAAAGCTTTTACGTCTGCTAAATTTCCAGACCCTAACGAAGCACCCATCCGATCTTCGATGGACTTTATTTTCTCATAGTAGCCAACTACTCTAGGATTTGTAGTGATGAATTCTTCCTTACTAAAAGCATCCCCGAATCTTTTAGCGGCTTTATCTACTTCTTTATTAATCTTAGCTTCAATCTTGGCGATATATTCTTCAATGAGAACATCCGCTCTATATCTTTTCTTAGAATCCTTATTATCAATCAAAGGATCATTAAAGGCATCCACATGGCCTGAAGCTTTCCAAGTCGTTGGGTGCATAAAAATAGCGGCATCAATGCCTACAATATTTTCATGCATTCTCACCATGGCTTGCCACCAGTATTGCTTGATATTGTTTTTTAATTCAGAACCATTTGGGCCATAATCATAGGTAGCTCCAAGTCCGTCATAAATATCGCTGGAAGGATAGATAAATCCGTATTCCTTGCAGTGAGATACAATATTTTTTAATGTACTTCCGTCTGGTGAATTGCTCATAGCCCGCAAAGATATGTGTAGGGGACTTTTTGCATTTAGGTTTCTCGCTTTTTATTATGCTAAAACAAATGAAGATTTCATTTATTTATCAAATTTCAACTGCATTTGATTGAGGCTTTTAATTGAACCCACAGCGGTTATGGTATCTTTTATTCTTAGCCGAGTATAGCCATGAGTGATGATTGTTTGACCACCTCGTACCACAGAAAGAATAATCACGTCAGCAGGAAGTCTCAAATCTCTCAATGTAATACCATGAAGGTCTGGATTCAGGATTTCCAAATCTCTTGTGTCCTTTCCTTTTGACATACCTAAAAGAAGCGAAGCTGCTTGAGGTGATCTTACAAAGTGATCTAATAAACTTACAATTGCTGTCGATGGATCTACAATCTTGGCATTGAGACCAAGAAATTTTTGAGAATTGTATCGTTGATTTAAACGGACAATCAAATCTTTGGTACCAAATTTATTGTATGCGATCTCGCAGATATCTAAGTTTTGTTCATCAGTAAGCATACATACTATTGCTTCAGATTTATCTGCTTGAACTTTCTTCAGTTCTTTTAGGCTTAGGTCCTTTAAGTACACCATATTAATGCCATCTGGTTCTTGAAATGTGCCAATGTCTTTCAAAGTAGCCAACTGAACTTCCCATCCATTTTCTAGCAATTGATGAGCAAGTGCTACTGACTGGCTTTCAAAACCGATAATGGTTGCATCTCGAATACCATCGAACTCTGGAGTAGCAGCTTTGCTTCTGTCTTCACCTACTTGATAAATGGCCCACTTGAATAGCGGAGGTCCAATGAATTGATTGATCACAATAAGTGCAATGATCACGGTTGCAAATTGGTCCCCCCAGCCCGGAAATTCATTGGCAACAACAGTTGCCAAACCTAATGCAACACCGGCTTGGGTGATATACGGCATCCATCCCAAATGATTGAATTTCATTGGATCTTTTGCTAAAAGGCCTCCTGTGTATCCCCCAATAATCATCGTAAAAATCCTGATTGCAAATAGAATTAATGCCACGCCGATTACTTCTCCAATTACATTAAGAGCGAAAGAGGCTCCTGTTAAAGTGAAAAAAGCCACATAAACAGGGACACTTACATCTTCTAGAATCTTTAGAAATTCAGGTCTCGACTTTGAAAAATTGGTCACATTAAAACTTGCAAGAATACAGATCAAAAGAGGTTCTAAAAAAATCTTATGATGGTACTGCTCTTCAGTTACTCCACTGACCCACGTAGATAAAACATACGCTGAATATCCAATGAACAGAACTAACGCAGTTTTAAAATATCTTCTTATTCTCCATCTAAGAGCAGCTTTTAGCAAATTGCCGTACACATAGAAGCCGATGGCAAATGACAGGCCTAGCTCCAGGATAAGAATCAAAATTTCTATATAGTTGAATTCTTGGCCAGAAATAAGGACTTGAGATAGCGATATGCAAATGGAGAAAAGAACAATGACTAAAAAGTCTTTTACAACCGTTACTCCCATTACAGTCTGTACATATGGACCTTTTGCTCTAAGTTCATTAATTACGGCAATAGCAGAAGCAGGTGATCTAGCCACGAAAATAGCTGCTGTAATCATCGATATTGAAAATTTTGCCGTGTTGCTTAGATCAGACATATATGGGATATAGTCTGAAAGGAGATAGACTAGAATAGTTCCTAAAACAAATGTCACAACAAGTTGACCAAAAGTGTTCCACTTGATAGAACTTATCCTGCTCCTTAATTCTCTTAAATATAGTTCAGCCCCAGCAGCAAAAGCAATGTATGCTAACGCCATTTCATTGATGAAGTTGAGATTAGCTTTGGCTGTAATTGGAATAAGCCCAATAATATAAGGGCCAGCAAGAATTCCTGTGAATATAAGTCCTGTAATAAGCGGAAGTCGTATTCTTTGAAAACTCTTAGCTATTTGATTAGCCGCGATAGCAATCACTAGAAATCCAGCTATGATTAAAATCAATTCTTTATTATAAATGAGTAAATCCAATTATTTGTCTTTTGGCGTACATCTTGCTTAAGTTCTTATGTAGATTCCATCGCATTGGAATCAAACAAACTCCAGTGCGCGTTTAATATCTATTAATCTCACAATATAAATTACTATGCATAAATTCATTGTTTTTATTTCATCAATTCTTTACTCTTTGGTATCTTTTTCTCAAAGTGGAGTTTCGCATACTACTTATGATGAGCTTTTACAAAAGCATGTAGATGATATGGGGATGGTAGACTATAAAGGGCTGGGAATGGAGAGAGCGAAGCTTAAGTCTTATCTAAAAATACTCGAAAGTAATGCTCCGCAAAAAAACTGGACAGAACAGGAAAAGCTAGCCTATTGGATCAATGCGTATAATGCATTTACCTTGGAATTAATATTGGATAATTATCCAGTCAAAAGTATCAAGGATATAGGTGCTTATATAAAAATCCCATTTGTTAATACACCTTGGGATATCAAATTTATCAATATTGGTGATGAGGAATATGATTTGAATAATCTGGAGCATGGTATAATCAGAAAAGAATTTGAAGAGCCACGAATTCATTTTGCGTTGGTGTGTGCAGCAGTTTCTTGTCCTAAGTTACAAAACAGAGCTTATTTGCCTGAAAAGTTAGATGCTCAATTAACCAAAGCAGCGAAGGAGTTCATCGGAAATCCAGCAAAAAATGAAATTAAAAATGGTGGAAAAGTAAAGCTTTCTAAACTGTTTAATTGGTATGGAGGAGATTTCACTAAGAAAATGAGTCTTGAGGAATACATCAGCCAATACTCTGATGTAAAGTTAAATAAGGGAGCTAATATTGACTGGAAGGATTACGATTGGGCATTAAATGAGCAGAAGTAGTAAGCCATAATGTAAAATAGAAAAAGCCCGCATTTGCGAGCTTTTTCTATTTCTATTCATTTTTTCAATCAAGGCTTCACAACTCTGCGGCCTATACTGTGATACTCAAATCCAAGCTCTTCCATTTGAGAAAGAGAATATAGGTTTCGACCATCAAAGATGACCTTGTTCTTCAGTGCTGAATTCATTTTTTCAAATTCAGGAGTCCTAAATATTGGCCATTCTGTCATGATCATTAGAGCGTCTGCATTATTTAATGCCTCATATTCATCATTCGTAAAAGTTATTTTATCGCCCATTATCTCTTTCACGTTCTCCATTGCCTCTGGATCATACGCTTGAACTTTAGCCCCCATTTCCAAAAGCGCATTGATGTTTTCAAGAGCAGGCGCTTCTCTTATATCATCAGTATATGGTTTGAAAGCCAATCCCCAGATAGCGATGGTTTTTCCTGAAAGGTTGCCTCCAAAATAAGATTTTAATGGCTCAATCAATTTTTGTTTCTGAACGTGATTTACCTCCATTACGGAGTTAAGTATTTTGAAATCGTAGTTAGATTCCTTGGAAGATTTTGCTAAAGCTTGAACATCTTTTGGAAAGCAACTCCCTCCATATCCTATTCCAGCAAACAAGAATCGATTTCCAATTCTAGTATCAGTCCCAATTCCTTTTCTTACTTTATCTACATCAGCACCCATCAATTCACAAAGATTTGCAATCTCATTCATGAATGTGATCTTCGTTGCTAAAAATGAATTGGCAGCATATTTTGTTAACTCAGCAGACCTTACATCCATAAAAATGACTGGATTCCCTTGTCTTACAAATGGAGCATACAATTGTTCCATCAATTTGATAGACTTCTCCGACTCTGCTCCAATCACAACCCTATCTGGCTTCATAAAATCTTCAACAGCAACACCTTCTCTTAAGAATTCTGGATTGGAAACTACTTCAAATTCTACTTTTGCCCCTTGAGCAACTTTCTCAGTTACCTTCTCAGCTGTACCAACTGGTACTGTGCTCTTATCTACGATGACTGTGTATTGATCAAGCAGTGGGCCTAAATCTTCTGCAACTCTCAACACATATTGTAAATCGGCAGATCCATCTTCGCCTGGAGGCGTTGGAAGAGCAAGGAAAATAATTTGAGCGCCTTTTATACCCTCAGTTAGATTGGTTGTAAACTCTAGCCTTCCTTGTCGTATGTTTCTTTCAAAAAGAACCTCAAGTCCTGGTTCGTATATGGTTATTTGCTTATTTGAAAGCTTCTCAACCTTCTTTTCATCAATATCTACGCATGTTACGTGATTACCTGTTTCTGCAAAACATGTTCCTGTAACTAATCCTACGTATCCTGTTCCTACTACTGCTATTTTCATCTATATAGTGGTATTTAATTTCGAGATCGCAAAAATATGATAATAATAATGGAGGCTATTAAATAATGATGATTTTTGACAAACAAGATGAGTATTTTTGTGTTTTTTGAAAGAACCCCATTAGATAAATGACAGCAGATAACACTACCCCAAGTTCGACACAAGTTTCTGAAAATCAAGAAATGATCGCTCAGATGATTCAAGATTTTGCAGGGAAAGAGATAGAACATAAAAAAATGGAATGGGATGAATCCCAAACCTTTCCTCTTGATCTATTTCATAAGATGGGGGAACTGGGGCTCATGGGAGTGCTTGTTCCTCAAGAATATGGGGGATCCGGCTTTGGCTATTATGAATATGTGACCGCTATTATAGAATTGTCTAAAATAGATGGCTCATTAGGGCTGTCGTTAGCAGCTCACAATTCTTTATGCACCGGCCATATTTTGCAGCATGCTAATGAAAATCAAAAGAAAAAGTACCTACCTAAGTTAGCATCTGGTCAGTGGATAGGAGCCTGGGGCTTGACAGAGCCTAATACAGGATCGGACGCAGGCAACATGAAAACGGTAGCTGTTAAAGAAGGTAATGAATGGGTGCTTAATGGAGCTAAGAACTTTATTACTCATGGAAATTCAGGAAATGTCGCTGTGGTTATTGCAAGAACAGGCGAACCAAATACATCCCGAAATGCGAGTGCATTTATAGTGGAGCGTGGTACTAAAGGATTTAATAAGGGAAGAAAAGAGGATAAGTTGGGAATGAGGGCGTCTGAGACATCCGAGATGATTTTTGAGGATTGTCGAATTCCCGAGGAGAATTTGATAGGTGAGGTTGGACAAGGTTTCGTTCAAGCATTGAAAGTGCTGGATGGAGGAAGAATTTCAATTGCAGCATTGGCGTGTGGTATTGCGGAAGGAGCTTTGAATGCCGCTATTGAATATTCCAAAGAGAGAGAGCAATTTGGCAAGCCAATTTCTTCTTTTCAAGGGATTTCTTTCAAACTGGCCGATATGGCAATGAAATTAGATGCTTCTAAATTACTCACATTTAGAGCTGCAGAGCTTAAAAATCAAGGAAAGCCAGTAAATCAGGAATCTGCTATGGCGAAGTTATATTCCTCAGAAACTGCTGTTGAGGTAGCTAATGATGCAGTTCAGATTTTTGGAGGATACGGATATATCAAGGACTACCCAGTAGAGAAGTTTTATCGAGATGCTAAGCTCTGCACAATAGGAGAAGGAACCTCTGAAATTCAAAAATTAGTAATTGCTAGGAGCTTACTTGCAGAATGATTGGAATCATAAAGAATAGCTTTTATATTTGCGCCCCAATAAAAATTCTAGAATGTTAATAATCAACGTCAAAGAAAACGAATCAATAGACAGAGCTCTTAAGAGATTCAAGAAGAAATTTGAAAAAACTGGTGTTTTAAGAGAGCTTAGATCAAGAACTAGCTTCACTAAACCTTCAATAGCAAGACGTGAAGAGGTACTTAAGGCTAAGTATATCCAAGGTATTCGCGACGAGGAAAATAAATAACTCCTCTTTCTTCTACTTCACCTAAGGTTTTCGTAAGTTAGTATTCATCCCAAGTTTTTGGGATGATACTGCTTATATGATTGAACCGTTTCTAAAATATCTTTCTTCAGAAAAACGCTACAGTTCCCACACTGTTCAGGCATATAAGAAAGATTTAAGCCAATTTACATCTTACTTACTGGCTGATTTTGAGATAGATGATACTATTCAAGTAAAACATATTCACCTTCGAGGTTGGGTTGTTTCTCTGATGGAGCAAGAATTGTCTCCCAAGTCAGTAAATAGAAAAATAGCAACTCTAAAATCGTATTATAAATTTCTTCACGGGAGAGAGTATGTGGATATAAATCCAACGGCACAGCTAAAACCTCTCAAAACAGAAAAGGATTTACCATCATTCGTAAAGGAAGATGAAATCGTGCATCTATTAGATAGAGTTGAATTTACTAGTGATTTTTTTGGTCTAAGAGATAGATTAATTCTTGAGCTGTTGTATGCAACAGGTATTCGTTTGGCAGAACTTATTTCGCTAAAGGAGGTAGATGTTAATTTTTATGAAAAAACAATTAAAGTTCTTGGGAAAAGAAATAAAGAACGAATCATCCCTATTGGAAATTCGTTAACTACTTTAATAAGAAGCTACTTATTAAGTAAAGAAACCGAGGCTATGAGAAGAGATGTTTTGATGTTGACAGATTCAGGAAAAAAGACTTATAGCATGTTCATTTATAGAAAGGTGAAAAAGTATCTTTCTAGTGTTACCACATTAAGCAAGAGAAGTCCTCATGTGATGAGACATACTTTTGCAACTCATTTACTAAACAAAGGGGCAGATTTAAATGCAGTTAAAGACTTACTGGGTCACACCAGTTTAGCGGCTACTCAAGTCTATACCCATAATTCAATAGATAAGCTGAAGAAAGCCTTTGATCAGGCGCATCCGAAGGCTTAATGTATAACCTTTTAAATCACGATAGATATGAAGTTACAGATGCATTCCATTCACTTCGACGCAGATCAAACGCTGCTCGATTTCGCTCAGAAGAAGTTAGATAAGCTAGAAACTTTTTTTGACAGAATAATTGATGGAGAAGTTTTTTTTAGAGTGGAGAATGATGACTCCCGAGAAAACAAAATCGTGGAAATAAAATTGAATGCTCCCGGCAATCAGTTCTTCTCAAAAGAGAAAGCTAAATCCTTTGAAGCTGGAATTGATTCAGCTGTGGAAGCTTTGAGGAGACAATTGAAGAAACATAAGGAGAAACTCGTGGCACATTAGTGTAAATTGATCTAACAAAAAAAGCCATCCTGACACTTGTCAAGATGGCTTTTTCATGCTCAATTAGAAGAAAATTAGCTTTTCCATTTAATTGTGCATCCAATGGCTCTTTTCTCTGTCACTTTTGGTTTTGATCCAGCCAATAAAGAATTAATTGCATCCTCTACGTACCTTTCTGAAACATCTGAAGCATCGTTTGGACTGTCATCAATGGCTCCAATAAATTCAACTTTATACTTTCCGGCACTTTCTTTATTCAGTAAATAAACATGAGGTGTTTTCGTTGCACCAAATGCCTTAGCAACTTCTTGACTATCGTCTCTAAGATATGGGAAAGTATATCCTTTTTTATCAGACACCTTTTTCATTTGTTCCATAGAATCATCAGGTTGCTTTTCAATATCATTTGGATTAATTGCAATTACAGGAAATCCTTTGCTAGCAAATTTGGTGTCTAGTGCCATGATTCTAGATTCATATGCTTTTGCATAGGGACAAGTATTGCAGGTAAATACCACAATAAACCCTTTAGCAGATTCATAATTTGCCAATGAGACCTTCTTCCCATCAATATTTGTCAATTTAAAATCGGCTGCATAATCGCCAACTCCATATCCTGCCTCAGGTTTGGAGGCATTCATAAACAGAACTGCGACTACAACAAGTACTCCTGTTATTAGTATAAATGTTCTTTTCATTGCTTTACTTGTTTTCAATGTGTTTTTTAATTCAAATATTTATTAACGGCTTCTTTCAGTTGCTCTTTGGTAAAAGCCTTTTCATGAAAATAAGTTTTTCCAAGATCAGTGACGAATAGTGTTGCTGGAATAGCTCCAGTCCATTGTTCGCTTACTTTCGGCATATAGTCGTCAGGATCTTTTTCATCCAGAAATAGCACCTCTGACGTTAATGATTTCTTGCTAACGAAATTTTTCACTTTTTGAAGTTGATCGGGAAAATCTAAACTTATTAAGTAAACTTTAATGTCATCATTACTTTTACCGAGCTCATCAAAGTGAGGTAATTCCTTTATGCATGGGCCACACCAAGTAGCCCAAAAATTAAAGACTGTAAGTGGAGCTTCAGTATATAGCATTTTGCTTTGTAAATCAGCAAATTTCACTACCTCTACGTTTTGTGCTGACAAATGAATCGATGCAAGCAGTACTATTAGAAAAATAAACTTTTTCATGTAAAGGTGATATACGTATTTAAAAGGAATGAGTTTTAGTTAGCGACAAGGCTTTTAGTAAATTGTATTATGCAAAGATACAACATGATATAGAGATCATTAGTGTAGTAGTTACCTTAATATTTTAATAAGCATCTAGCTGATTCACAAATAGTTGTAGGATTGTTGGTTATAACTAGTAATAAGATAGGCTGAACAATACTCAATTTCAAAGTACAAAGTTGAGATTAAAAGTTATCCACAAATCGGGTCGGTTATCCACACTTTCTTTTCTAATTAATGTATATTATTGATTTTCAGTATGTTATAAATTTTTTACCAATATGATGCTTTGTGGATAAATATAAATGCCTTAGCCTAAGCAACTGAATTTCAGCGATTTATCAAATGCTAATCACCAGATGTCTGACGTATTAGCTTATTTCGATAGGCGTTAAAAATACGTGATTTAGAGATGAATCCTACATACTTTCCATCGTCAATAACGGGAAGATTCCAAGCTTGAGAAACCTCAAACTTATTCATGACTGATTGCATTTTTTCCTGTGTTGACACGCTTACAGGGGGATTTTGCATGACAGTTTTAATAATCACATTTGCTCGCGATTCTTCATCAAACATCATCTCGCGAATATCATCAAGTGTAACTATTCCCTCCAATTCACGATTGTCATTGACAACAGGGAAAATATTTCGCTTGCTCTTCTTTACGAGTTTTACTAGATCATTGAGCGTAGCATCAGGATGAATAATTAGTAAGTCCTTTTCAATAATCTTCTTAAGATCTATCAGACTTAGGACAATTTGATCTTTATCATATTGGATTAAGTCTCCAGTTTCAATGAGTTTTTTTGTGTAGATACTGTATTTTTCAAAATAGGAAATAGTGCTATAAGAAATTGCTGAAACCAACATCAATGGAACAAACAGCATGTAACCACTGGTGATTTCTGCTATTAAGAATATCGCTGTAAGAGGAGCATGAAGTACTCCACTCATCACACCACACATTCCAACAAGCGTAAAATTACTGGTACTCAGATTAGACCCTAATAGTAAATTGGATGTGGAACTAAAGAGAAAGCCAGACAAACCTCCCATAAAAAGAGAGGGAGCAAAAATTCCACCGCTTCCACCTGCTCCTATTGTTACGGCAGTAGCAATGGGTTTAACCAAAATGATTAGAAAAAGAAAAATTAGAAGCGATACTTGATGCTCTGACAACCAATAGAAAAAGCTATGATTGAAAACATCGATAGAATTTCCAGATAGGAGATTTTTAATTGTCTCATATCCTTCCCCATAGATAGGAGGAAAAGTAAGGATGATTACTGCTAAGGAAATCCCTCCAACAAAAGCTCTTCCAAAATCATTTTTCAATTTCTGAATAGACCCTTCAACAAAGAACATCATTCGTGTGAAGTAAAGAGAGATCATTCCACACATAGCTCCAAGTAACAGATAATAGCCTGCTTCATTAACTGTAAAAGGGTCTTTTAATCTAAAGGAGAAAAGGATGTCGTCACCTAGAAGAATAATTGATACTAGCTGTCCGCAAACTGATGCTAGTAAGAGAGGAATGAATCGACTGATCTTTACTTCCGTCAGGATTACTTCCATAGCGAATATCACTCCTGTGATTGGTGAGTTGAAAATCGCAGAGACAGCACCAGCAGCGCCACATCCAAGTAAAAGGGTTCGCCTTTTATAGCTAAGATGAAATAGTCTAGCCAAATTAGAACCGATTGCAGAGCCAGTAACCACAATAGGTGCCTCTAGTCCTACTGAACCACCAAATCCAACCGTAATAGCACTAGTGACCATTCTGGAATACATTCGTGTTTTGCGAATGATACTGGAGTTTTTGGATATGGAATACAAAATCTGCGTAATTCCATGACCAAGATTTTCTCTGAATAGGTATTTTGATACTATTACTGTGAGTATTATGCCAATAAGTGGGTATCCTAAATAGAGATAGTTAAATCCAAAGAGATCAAGGTTTAGCTCCAAATAATGGATTATCGTATGAACAACTGTCTTCAAAGTCACAGCTGCCAAACCGGAAAAAATTCCAATGAGTCCTGCTATGACAAGTATAAAGTTGTTGTCACTGATGTACTTGATTCGCCACACTAAGAAGCGAATCATAATGATACTAAACGTGCTTTTGGATTGGTTTGGCATTTCTATAAGATAATGCTAAGCAAACTCAATATTTTTCTTTTTCAATGCTTCCTCTATATACTGGAATGTGGATAGTACGTCAGGTTTCCCATTTACAACTGCTACATTATGCTCAAAATGTGCCGAAGGTTTCTTATCGGCAGTTATTATTGTCCAGCCATCATTTAGTTGAATTACCCTGCGCGTTCCCATATTGATCATTGGCTCAATGGCAATCACAAGTCCTTCCTGTATTTTGCTACCTCTTCCTCTTTTTCCAAAGTTTGGAACTTCAGGACTTTCATGCATTTTTTTTCCTAATCCGTGACCTACCAACTCTCGAACTACGCCATATCCATGACTCTCAGCATGCTGTTGCACGGCAAAACTTACATCACCAATACGGTTTCCAGCCACTAGTTGCTCGATTCCTTTATCAAGACATTCTTTGGTAACCCTGAGTAATTGTTTTACCTCTTTACTTATTTCCCCGACAGGGAAAGTATAAGCATGATCACCATAATAGCCGTTTTTTAAGACCCCTATATCTACACCTACAACATCTCCCTCTTCTAGTGGACGATCAGTTGGTATTCCATGTACTACTTGTTCATTTACCGAAGTGATGATAGATTTAGGGTAATCATAAAGACCGAGAAACCCAGGAACAGCGTCATGATCACGAATAAACTCGTCTGCTATTTTATCCAACTGATTAGGTGTAATTCCTGGCTCAATTTTTTCTGCCATTAATCCTAAAGTTTTGGATACTAAGAGAGCGCTCTCTCTCATGATTTCTATTTCTGCAGGTGATTTATAAATGATCATAGATTGCAAAAATAGCAAAACAAAAAACCCTGACTCCATTTTCATGAAATCAGGGTTTTAAAAACGTAATTTAAATTACTTTATGACTTTTTCTTCTTTGGAATTCCTTCCAAAACAGTTTGCATATCTACTCGCTTACCATCTTTATAAGCAGCAATGAATGCCTTGGTTGCACCCATCTCTCTTAAATATTTTTTGAAGGTATCAGCATCCCAGTATTCTCTAAATACACCCATTGTGTACTTCATCAATCCGTCTTCTTCGTCTATACCAAAGCCTCTTGCATTCGCAGCAAATGAGCTTAGATCTTTTTTCCTGAATGCACCTACTTGTACTTTAAAAACGATTCCCTTGTTTTCTTCAAGGTCAGCAGGATTTTCATTTGTCACGACTGGCTGTGCAGCTGCTTGTGTTTTAGCTTTTGAAAGCTCTTGTCTAAGATCCCCAACTTGAGACTGATAAGTTAGAATTTGTTCATCTTTCTCAGCGATTCTATCGTCAACATTGCTAAGTTCAGTTTTCAAACTAGTTACTTGACCTTTCAATGATTTGTTTTCATCTAAAAGATTTTTGTATTGCTCAGGAGTAAGTTGTTTGATTCTTTTCTTCCATGTTTTAGCTTCTTTTTTGTCCATTTGAGCTGACGCATCAAACGCAAAAACAAAACATAATGCCAGTGCGATAAGTGATATATTTCTTTTCATCTTCTTATGAAATTGGTTTTAAGTGCAATAAATAATGTTACTAAAGTACAAAAAAGTCCTAATAATAGATAATTAATCAATTTTTTAGCGATCCAATCATCTCCTCTGGTTTAACCCATTCAGTGAATTGATCATCAGTAAGCAGACCTAATTCAATAGCAGCTTTTCTTAAGGTAGAACCTTCTTTATGTGCTTTTTTAGCGATTTTAGCAGCATTTTCGTATCCAATGTGGGTGTTGAGTGCAGTCACCAACATCAATGAATTCTCTAATTTTTCTTTAATTATTGCGTGATTTGGCTCAATGCCTATGGCGCAATTATCATTGAAAGATTCGCAAGCATCACCTATTAATCGTGCTGAATTTAACAAATTAAAAATCATCATTGGCTTGAAAACGTTCAATTCAAAATGACCTGTCATACCTCCTGTGGATATTGCTACATCATTACCCATGACCTGAGCACACACCATTGTCAATGCTTCACATTGAGTAGGGTTTACTTTTCCTGGCATGATAGAAGAACCCGGTTCATTTTCTGGAATGATAATTTCACCAATACCACTTCTTGGACCGGAGCAAAGCATTCTAATATCGTTGGCAATTTTCATCAGACTCACAGCCAATTGCTTTAGTGCACCATGTGTTTCTACGATGGCATCATGAGCTGCTAGTGCCTCAAATTTATTCTCAGCTGTTCGCATGGGTAAGCCTGAATTCTTGGCAATCTTCTCCGCTACTAATACATCATAACCTGCCGGAGTGTTGAGTCCTGTTCCAACTGCTGTTCCACCAAGCGCTAATTCTGATAAATGATCAAGTGTATTGTTTAGAGCTTTCAATCCATGATCCAATTGAGAGACATAGCCTGAGAATTCCTGACCAAGACTTAAGGGAGTAGCATCCATGAAATGAGTCCGACCAATCTTCACCACCTCCTGAAAGGCGTCTGATTTTTTCTTCAGGGTGTCTCTAAGCTTGGTTACTTTAGGAATGGTGGTTTCTACCACCATTGTATAGCCAGCAATGTGCATCGCTGTTGGGAAGGTATCGTTGGAGCTTTGGCTCTTATTTACGTCATCATTCGGATGCACTATTTTTTTATCATCTGAAAGTGAACCGCCATTGATGACATGGGCACGATTGGCTACCACTTCGTTGCAATTCATGTTGGACTGTGTCCCAGAACCCGTTTGCCAAACAACCAACGGAAATTGATCATCCAGCTTTCCTTCTAATATTTCATCACATACTTTGCCAATCAGGTCTGACTTTTCTTTTGAAAGAACACCCAATGCTGTATTTGCCTCTGCAGCAGACTTTTTCAGAATGGCGAATGCCTTGATAATCTCCAATGGCATTTGGTTCTTTTCTCCACCTATTTTGAAATTATCTCTGGATCGTTGAGTCTGAGCTCCCCAGTATTTATCGGCAGGTACTTTTACCTCGCCCATTGTATCATGTTCTATTCGGTATTCAATAGTTGTAGATTGAAAGTCAAAGTTAA
>CAYGTD010000029.1:16135-20453 GCA_964352725.1 uncultured Roseivirgaceae bacterium | reverse complement strand
TTTGTTAATACCTGGCTCAATTAGTTATTCAATCAGGAATTGATGCTAGAGGTTAGTCTTTTTTCTTGCCAATAAATAACAGAGAATCTCCTTCCTCAAACTCTGCGTATTCCTCAATCAGTAAAGTCTCGAAAGATGGCTCAAAAAAGTTTAATAGAGAATCTTCTAAATGGTAGTTTACAAATAGTCCTTTGAAGATCTCTGAGTCCACTCCCTTCCAAAAAGAGTGACAAATAATTCCATTTTGCTTCAAAACCTTACGCTGGCTGTTAATGGATGTAACTAGATCATCATCACTTAAATGATGCAATACCTTATTCGAATAGATGCAATCAAATTTTTCATTAGTTCTTAATGTGATAGCATCTAACTTAAGAAATTTTCCTTTTGGATTCTCTGAGACCAAATAACGAATGAATTCCAAGGAGTTGTCAGAACCAACTGTGTCAAAATCTTTATTCAAGATTTTCCAATCAGTTCCCGGACCTGTTCCAATCTCAAGAATACTTGTATTTGATTGCAAGAAGACTTTCAATTTTTCAATCAAATCCTTTCCACTCACATCTTTTGCCAATTTGATGTACTCCTCAACAGACTCTTTCGATTTATAATAATCTCCCATTGCATCCTATTTAGATCTGCTAATTCCTAACTCGATTAATCTATCTAACAAATCTGAGTAACTCAACCCTTCATGCTCCCAAAGTTTAGGATACATGCTTATACTAGTGAATCCAGGAATCGTATTCACTTCATTGATCAGAATGTCTCCATCATTTGTTAAAAACATATCTACCCGAGACATTCCTTCACAGTTTAATGCTTGATAGGCTTTGATAGCCGTTGATTTCAAATCAGGCAGGTACTTTGCATCTACTTTTGCTGGAATCACAATTTCTGCAGAAGAACCCGAGTTATATTTCTCATCGAAAGAGTAGAAATTTCCTGATTGAACTTCTCCTACTCCGCTTGCCTGAGGGCTTTCATTTCCTAACACTGCACATTCTAACTCTCTTCCTTCTATGGATTCTTCTACCAATACTTTCGAATCGAATGAGAAAGCGTCTTTCATTGCATGATCCCATTCAGACGCTGAAGTGACTCTATGAACACCTACTGATGATCCCATATTGGCAGGCTTCACAAAGACTACTGCTCCAAGTTTATTTACTATATCGGTGTATTCCGGTATTGGTTTGCCTTTGCTCGCCAGTTCCCATTTGGCTACTTTCAATCCAGCATCACGCAAAAGACGTTTGGTAATGTCTTTGTCCATGGAGACAGCTGATGCCAAAACATTTGGTCCTACGAATGGAAATCCGAGAAGCTTAAGAAGCCCTTGAATGGTACCATCCTCTCCATTGGGTCCGTGAAGAATGGGAAATACTAAATCAAAATGACCTAAATCAATTTTGTCTACTCGAATACTATCTACCTCTCCTGGATGGATACTTACTTCCTTTCCTTGATTCGTTATTTTATCCGAAAGTTCCTCTTCAGAAACATACCTCCATAGTCCTTTATTCGATATGCCAATTATAGAAATAGCATATTTATTTTGATCTAAGGCTTTCAAAATGTTCTTGGTAGAACGAATGGAAATTTCGTGTTCTGGGGACTGACCACCACATAAAATCAGAAGGTTTTTCATTGTCTCTGTTGGGATAAATAAACTTAAGACTTTTCAATCAATTAATTTCACGAAGTTCAAAATCCTCTCCTTTTCCAAAGCGAGTAAGATCACTCATAAAATAGAACTCTAATGAGAAAATATCTTTCAGTTTATAATCATTTCTACTAATAACTTCAACTAAGGTGAATTCTGATTTTTCACCATAATTGATCAATCTATACTTTTTACCTACCCTCATACTTGAAAATGCCAGTCCGCTCATAATTAGAGGCAATATTATTGAGTGAATTTTGATTTATTTTTACTTAATGAAAATAAAATTATTATTACTTCTAATAGCTCCCCTCCTTTTGATGAATTGTAAAGAGGATGATGACGCTGGAGATCTTTATATTGGAAATTGGCTTGGATCAAAAATTGAAGCGACCGGATGCAATTCAGATGGAGACAATTTTAGTACCAATCCCGTTTGTGATGCCAATAGTTGTTATAGTCTCTCCATAAATTCGGATGGTACTTTTTCTTATCAGCAGGGATTAGACACCATTGCTGGCACTTGGTCACTTTCTGGAAGTGAGCTTTCGCTATGTGTGGATGAAGAAGATGAATTAGTTTGTGTTGTCTACCAAACTACACTTGGAGAGGTGCTAACATTGAGTTTGACAAGTGAAAGCTCAGGGTGTACAAACACGATAACATTTGGAAGAGAGTAAGCATATTTTAAGGAGCATCATCGTCGAAAGATGATGCTCCTTCATTTCTATTCCTCAGTAACCCTCTCACCCATATCATAGGTGTATTCTATGATTAGATTACCCTCTTGATTATACCATTTAGCTACTCCGTCTATAACTCCACCTACATAGGTAGATTCTTCCATCAATGTACCGTCTACATAGAATTTCTGAACTAACCCATTAAGTTCGCCCCCTTCATATTCTTTGCGTTCGGTTATCTGCCTTCTTTTATACGTTAAAAACTCGCCATCTAGTTGATCATTATGATAGGATGACTTGCTCTGAACATACCCTTGATTATCAAATAACAGCTCCACTCCTTGCTTCTTCCCATTCTGATATGTGGCGATGGAAGTCACCTTTCCGTCTGAGTCATAAGAAGTCCATGTACCATGATGAAGTCCGTCTAGAAAGTCTCCTTCAAAAGAGGTGACGTTTCCCGATTTAATAATGACCCGTTGCAAGCCAGGAATAGATGTATAATCTTGTACAATTGCTCCTGCAGGGATTTGTGTTCCTTCTATAGGCGCTAAATCATTAGCCTCGCCGCAAGCACCAACAATAAATGCGAATATCCAGATGTGTTTTTTCATTTTTTACCTACAATTTTTGGTATGATTTCATTGAAAATTTTATGCTTATTAGTTAACACTACATAAGCACTACAAAGAAAAACGATAAGGGCTAAATAAAATAAATAACCTCCGTCATTCATTACTTCTATTCCTAATAGAGTAAGATGCATGCCAATTGCCCCTGCCATTAATCCCAATCCTAAAATCCCTCCTGCCCAAGCAGATTTTGGAACAATCAGCAATACAGCAGCTATCAATTCCATGATGCCAACCAGCCATCTGCCCCATGGCTCCATACCTACCATCTCAAAGATGTAGATAGATTCTGTCGATGCAGTAAATTTGAAATAGAGAGTTTGCGCCATAATAATAGCAGCAGCGAAACGAGCGATGGTGTAAGCTATTTTTTTGATCATGATTGGTGTGATTAGAAATGAAAAGTACACAGAATTGAAAAAACGAATACCATTTAAAACATATTTAATCTATGGTGGCACAATGGGAATCGTGATGATCTTATTGGAAGTCATCCACTACAAAACCATAATAAGAGACCTGAAGCTCGAACTTTTTGGAGTCATTACAGGAGTGATTTTTTTAGGATTAGGCATATGGATAGGTATTCTTATTTATAAAAAGAAAATGAATCCCGATCAATACGATAGAGACAAATTAGGGTTAAGCAAAAGGGAACTTGAAGTTCTCGAACTACTTTCACAAGGATTTTCTAATCAAGAAATAGCTGATAAACTATTTGTTTCACTTAATACTAGCAAAACGCATATTTCGAAAATCTATCAAAAAATGAACGTAAAGAGACGCACTCAGGCTATTCAAAAGGCGAGAGATTATGCCCTTATTACTCCACCAAAAGAATGATATCTGATAAATCACCTGAAAGGATGACGGAAAAATGATGAGTTCATGATTGTTTTGAAGAAAAAACGAGAATAATATGAAAACTAAAGTCGCATTAAAATTCGGAGCAATAAGTGGATTACTCATTGTGAGCTCTTGGTACATTGGATATTTCGCTTCAGGTGGTGATCCAGATATGAGTGGTGGTGAGGTTGTTGGATATGCCATCATGCTTTTGGCATTGACGGCTGTGTTTATGGGCATCAAGAGTGTGCGAGATGAAAAGGGAAGTTTAAGCTTTAAAGAAGGATTTTTCAATGGTGTTGGGATCACATTAGTTGCCAGCATCATTTATGTGATAGGCTGGATGATCTATGTCCCAAGCTTTGCGCCTGATTTTGCAGATAAGTACGGTGATTCTCAAATAGAATTGATAAAAGAACAAGAATTATCAGAGGCAGAAAAGGAAAAGCAAATTGAAGAAATCTCTTCTTGGATAGAAACATACAAACAAC